>JBEKTV010000111.1:0-4661 GCA_049515675.1 Gammaproteobacteria bacterium
CCGCAAATGTTGCACCAAAATTGATGCGGGGTTTTTGTGATGCGATGTTAAGTGGCGATGTTGCCCGTGGGCAAAAACTTGACCAACAATTACAAGCTTTGCATCATGCCATGTTTTTAGAATCTAACCCCATTCCCGTTAAATGGGCTTTATCGCACATGGGTTTAATCCCGCCGGGTATTCGATTGCCTTTAACGCCATTATCTGTACAATATCATACAGCGTTAAAAGAGGCTTTAAATGGTTTATAAATTTTGGACAGGATTAGCTTTGATCTTACTGAGTGGTTGCAGCATGCTAGGCGAGCAATATCGCGAGTTTGTTCCTGATAGAGATACAGAATATCTTGAGGAAGAAGCTGATGATCCTTTAATTTTACCTGAAGGCATGACTTTGAATGAAAATTATCATTCCCCTTATATTATTCCAGATGGACCTCTGCCTGACCTTGATGAAGAACCGATTAGTTTAGTGCCGCCCGGTGGCATGCCTTTATGGGAGAGGGCCAACGAAGAATTAGAAAAAGCTAAAGCCCGTAAGGCTGCTGCTGAGGAAAAAGAAGAGGAAGGCGAATGAAAAAATTAGCATTGATCTCTAAGGGTAAATCAAAATCCCTATATCATACTGACAATCCATCCGAATTAATCATGGAATTTCGTGATGATATCACCGCATTTAACGCTGAAAAATTTGCGCAATTAGCGGATAAAGCCAAGGTCAATAATGATATCAATACTTTTTTAATGAATTATCTAGAACAACATGGCATTGCCACGCATTTAATTAAACGCTTGAATGACACAGAAGCTTTAGTCAAACCTTTAAAAATGGCGCCAATTGAAGCGGTGGTTCGCAATTATGCTGCGGGCAATTTATGTAAACGTTATGGCATTGAAAAAGGGCGCAGATTACAACCGCCTTTATTTGAGTTCTTTTTAAAGAATGATGCGCTAGGGGACCCGCCTTTGCGTGATGAGCATATTTTAAGTTTTGGGCTGGCAACGGCTGAAGATATTGCTGAAATTAAACAATTGACCTTACGTGTGAACGAATTACTCGTACCCTTATTTGCCAAAGCCGGCTTTTGGTTGGTTGATTTTAAACTGGAGTTTGGTCGTGATGCCAATGGCCAATTGATTTTAGGCGATGAATTGTCTCCTGATGGTTGTCGTATTTGGGATGCAAAAACCCAGGAAATTTACGACAAAGATCGCTTCCGCCAGGATTTGGGGCAGGTGATAGAACATTATAAAGTTGTGGCGCAGCGGCTTGGGATCAATTAATCATCCATTTTATTCATATTTTTCGTATTTAAATTATGTACTAGGTCTAATAGCTAGCTACTTTCTTGACATTTGCCCACTTATTGTCCATTACTTATATAACTAAAATAATAAGTAGTTTGGAGATTGAATCATAATGAAAAGCCAATCCTTAGTTTTGCTTTTTTTGGCCATGCTAGTCATGAGCGCCTATAGCGCCGCTTTTATCTCAGATAGAGAAAAAGGCCAAATTAATGCCCCGATTTCGCACACCCTTTGGGACGGCGAATAATACTTTTGCATCAATTCCAGAAATGCTAATATAGCCTTTTCTTTTAAGGAGTAGGCTATGTCTTCTACAATCACTTTCAAAACCAATCTTGGCGATATTAAAATTGAACTCAATGAGGAAAAAGCCCCAATGACTGCGGCTAATTTCTTAACTTACGTGAGTGAAGGATTTTTCGATAACTTGATTTTCCACCGCGTCATTCCAGGTTTTATGATCCAAGGCGGCGGATTTGATGTCGATATGCAACAGAAAAAAGGCCATGAGCCTATCAAACTTGAAGCCGATACCGGCCTTAAAAATATCCGCGGCAGCATCGCAATGGCAAGAACCAACGATCCCCATTCAGCAACCAGCCAGTTTTTTATTAATTTAAAAGACAACGCATTTTTAGATAAACAATACGCAGTTTTTGGTCAGGTAACAGAAGGTATGGATGTAGTAGATGCCATCGCCAAACAAAAAACCGGCTCAAAAGCAGGTCATCAAGATGTACCTGTTGAGGCGATTATTATTGAAAAAGTTGAAATAATTAAATAAAAAAAATATCAGGATAAAAGCATCGCAAAACCCAAACAAATATAGTATCCAAGTGGGTGGCACGTGATGTTGTTTTAAGCGCGCAGCTCGCGAGCACTTAAAACAACATCACGTGACCGGGCCCGCTTGGACGGTAGCCAAAGTTTTGCGATTCTTTTTGCCTATCAACTACCAAGGCAACATACGTCTCAAAACATCATCTTTGTCGATAAATAGATGTTTCAACGCACCTAGAATATGAATGCAGACAAGCCCCACTAATCCATAACCAATCACCGTATGTGCAAGGCTAAAATATCCTGCAAAAGTTTCATTTTGCGGGATAAAACTCGCAGGCATAATGGTATAAATTCCAAACCAATCCAGCGGCCGATTATTCGCCATGCCCATAATAATGCCAGTTACCGGTAATAAAATAATGCATAACAACAATAAATTATGGGTAATTTTTGCAGCATAATATTGCCAACTTTCAGGACCTGGTTTAGGTGTAGGTAATATATTAAAAAACCGCCATATAATCCATAAAATACCTAATATCAACACTAAAGCGCCAATTGATTTATGCCAAAACATATCTTTAAATAACCAGACGTAATATAACTGCGCGGTTATACATAAAAAAATCGTCCAATGAAAAAATTTACTTAAAATGCCGAATTTTTGCGTAGTGTTTTTTATACACATTTTAATGATTCCTTTTAATTGAAAATTGTGCAATTGCCGCGAGGGCATCCGTGTAACTGTTTTTGGGAAAATCGTTAAGTGCATTTAAAGCGTTGTGCATATACTCATGTGCCATTTGTTGTGTGTGTTGGATTGAATCAGATGTCATAATTACTTGCTGCAAAGCATCAATATCTTTATTTAAAAACGCTTGTTTCACTGTGTTTTTTTGCTCATTACTACCATTTTGTAAAATGTATAATAAGGGTAGCGTTAAATTACCATCGCGCAAGTCATCGCCGATATTTTTGCCAATATTTTTTGATTCACCCTGATAATCTAAAATATCATCCATCATTTGAAAAGCAATGCCTAAATTAAGGCCATAGGTTTTTGCAGTATGAACATGTGTGGGCGAGGCAAGTAGTGCGGCAAGCTCCCCTGACAGTTCAAACAAACGGCCAGTTTTATGGGTGATAATGTCCAAATAATCTTGTAAGCGCATGTCAAAATTACTTCTGTGCATCAGCTGCATAATTTCGCCTTGGGTTAATAAATGTGTGCTGCTGGCAAAAGCTTTGACTACGGGAATCATTTCAAGCGAAATCACTAGCTCCCCTGCGCGAGAATAAAGAAAATCGCCAACTAATACACTTGCCGTATTACCCCAAATTTCATTGGCTGTGGCGATACCTCGGCGCATAGTAGATTCATCAACAACATCATCGTGTAATAAACTTGCAGTATGTACAAGTTCTGTTGCGGCGGCTAAGGTGATATGATTTTGACCAGGATATTCAAAGGCTTTGGCGATTAGAATTAATACAATAGGACGTAAACGTTTACCGCCGGCAGTGGCGACATGATCTGTTAGTGAGTTTACAAGCTCTAATTGCGGGCAGGCGCGTTGATAAATGAGTTTATCCATGGCGTCTAATTCAGGCTGCAATAAGGCGCGAATCTCGCTTAATTCCATATGATTATTCCCCTTTGGCGGCAGTGTTACGTAAATCAGGGCTTTATGTCAAGTATTAATGCCTAAGTGCTTGCTAAGAATACTATTCTGCTTTAAAATAGGCGCCTTAATTGAGGGAGATTTACAATGTACGCTGTGATTAAAACAGGTGGCAAACAATACCGGGTCATCGAAGGCCAAAAACTAGTGATTGAAAAATTAGATCACGCAATTGGACAAGCATTTAGCTTAACGCCAGTCTTAATGCTAGCTAATGGCGACCAAATCAAAGTAGGCAAGCCCACAGTTGCGGGCGCAAGTGTGGAAGCGGAAGTGATTAAACACGGCCGTGGTAAAAAAGTTCATATTCTTAAGTTTCGTCGTCGTAAGCACCATATGAAACAAATGGGCCACAGACAATCATTTACCGAAATTAAGATTACACGTATTAGTGAGGGTTAAACATGGCACATAAGAAAGCGGGCGGTAGTACACGTAACGGGCGCGATTCGAATCCTAAATTTTTAGGCGTAAAATGCTTCGGCGGCGAGCGCGTAGAACCAGGTAATATCATTATTCGTCAACGCGGCACACATGTGCATGCGGGCACTAATGTGGGCCTAGGCAGAGATCATACATTATATGCCTTAAAAGGCGGCATGGTATTGTTTGAACGTAAAGGCGCGAAAAATCGCAGTTATGTCAGTGTGGTTGAAGTTTCTGATACTGCAATAGCAAGTTAATCAATCGTCATCCCCGCAACAGCGGGGATCCATTTCTTTAGATCAAATCTTAATTATGAAATTTATCGATGAAGTAAAAGTCCGCGTCGAAGCTGGCAAAGGCGGCGATGGCTGCCTAAGTTTCCGGCGCGAAAAATTCATTCCTTTTGGCGGTCCAAACGGCGGCGATGGGGGTGATGGTGGTAGCGTTTATTTCGAAGCTGATC
>JBEKTV010000112.1:0-4656 GCA_049515675.1 Gammaproteobacteria bacterium
CATTATTTTTCGCAACATAGGCTAAACCATTCGCAATTAATTTTTCTATCATCGCAATCATGCCATCAATACTTTGGGTTGCACACGGCTCCATATTAGGCGAAAGCGCGCCAAGAGATTTAAAATCTTGATGCATAGCTTGTGTAAAACGTGTTACTAAGGTTTCAATACTTTCATTATTTTCATGAGCGCGCTTGATAATTTTATCGTCTATATCAGTAATATTACGCACATAATTCACTTCATAACCGCGCGCTAATAAATAACGATAAATCACATCAAATGCTAACACTGTTCGCGCGTGTCCAATATGACAATAATCATAAACGGTAATGCCGCAGACATACATGTTCACCTTAGGGGCAACAAGCGGCTTAAAGACTTCTTTTTGTTTGGTAAAGGTATTATAAATACTTAGCATGAAATTCCTTATTCAATCGTTGTATTCTTTTTTCTTCCGGTAATAACGGCCACCATTGTGTTAATTCTGGTCCTTGTAGTGTACCCATTAAGGCTGCGCGCAATGGTTGGAATAAAGTTTTGCCTTTATAACCTGCTGTTTTTAATTTTTCTAGTAAACTTTGATATTCATGTTCATTGTGCGCTAGTTTAAAAAATTCATCTGGTGTTTCACGTAGTACTTGTTTAGCTTCATCTGTATATTCTAGCTCATCAGTAAATGCGCGTTTTGCCCAAATAACGGCATCTTTTGGTAATACCAATTCGGCGCGTATCATTTGAGTAAAATCTATGTGTTTATCTTTTGGAATAATACTGCCCACTTCAAGGGTGAGCCAGCTCCAGATCTCTTGGTCAGTTAAACGTGCAAGTGCAGTTTTTTGCCAATAATCTAATTGTTTTTGATCATAGCGTGCAGCAGAGCGTCCGAGCTGTGCATCGCTAAAATGTGCGGATAATTCTGCTAAAGAATATAAATGATTTTCTGGATAATAATGACCCAGTCGGGCTAAATAATTATTTAAAGCTTCGGGCAAAAACCCAAGCGATCTTAATTCTTGTACACTTTTAGAACCGTGACGTTTTGACAAAGGACTGTTATCAGGGCCAACAATTAAGGTAATATGTCCGTATTGTGGCGCTGGCAAACCGAGCGCTTCTAAAATCAAAATTTGCCTAGGTGTATTGGTTAAATGATCTTCACCGCGTATCGCGTGCGATACTTGCATCATCGCATCATCAATTGCGTTACAAAACATAAATGCGGGTGCATCGCTTGATCGTTTAATAATAAAATCGCCCAAATCATCTGATTGAAACACGAGCGAGCCTTTCACTAAATCATTAAAACGTACTACTTTATTTTTAGGTACGCGAAAACGTAAAGTGAACGGTAAACCTTGCGCTTTTTTCGCATCTACTTCTTCTTTTGATAAGTTCGCGCAAGTGCCGGCATAACGTGGTGCTTGGCCCGCAATATGCTGCATTTTGCGTGACAAGGCTAATTGTTCTTCGGTGCAAAAACACGGATAAGCGTGGTTGGTTTCTAATAAGCGTTGATAATATTGTTCATAAATTTCCATACGCTCTGCTTGTAAATAAGGGCCTGCATCACCGCCTTCTTCTGGACCCTCATCCCATTGCAAACCTAACCAGCGTAAATCTTGCATTAAACTATCTAAGTAGACTAGCTCTGATCTAGATGCATCCGTATCTTCTATACGTAATAAAAACACGCCGCTACCTTGTTTTTTAGCGAGTAAATAATTGAACAAAGCGGTGCGCATGTTGCCTAAGTGTAAATGTCCTGTTGGACTAGGTGCAAAACGAGTTTTAATAGTAGTTAATGACATTGTTTAAGGTTCTCTTCATATTAATAATGTTATAATGCAATTAATAATTCAATAAATCACTATTGCATCCGATAAAAATAACATAGATAGTGCAGGAGTTGTATGGTCATGATGAAAAATTTGTTAAAAATTGTCCTAGGACTTGTTCTAGGTAGCGTATTAGTGGGTTGTGATAATAGTCCCAGCAGTGAAACACCGGCCGATAAAAAAATCATTCAAGCAGCTAACCATTCTGTTGTGCAGATTAAAACCAATCAAGGTGATATTTGGGTAGAATTGTATGACGATATCACACCCAATACAGTGGCTAACTTTATCCATTATGTTGAAGAGGATTTTTATAAAGATACGGTTATCCATCAAGTATTGCCAGGTTTTATTATCCAAGCCGGTAGTTACGATAAAGAATTTCAACAAAAAGCCGTTCATGCCCCTATTAGCAATGAAGCCACTATAGCACCCAAACATACCCGCGGCACAATTGCCATGATGCGTGGTAATCATCCTGATTCTGCGACTTCTGAGTTTTTTATTAATCTTAAGGATAATGCTTTATTTGATATTCATAATGGTTATGCCGTTTTTGGCAGAGTGATTAAGGGTATGGAAGTTTTGGATAAAATCAGCAAGTTTGACACATGCGCGCAAGAGCCGTTTTATGATGATGTGCCTTGCGATTTGGTAGTGATTCATAAAGTGATTGAGATGGGAACGTCATCTTAATCTTAGTTTGCTAGATTTAGGGTTCCCTGCGCACTAGCTATTTGTGTATGATCATCCGTTTCTTCTTCATCTATTTGCACTTCGCGGCCTGTTTGACACGACAACATCAAGGCATCAAAACTTACACCTGCAGATTCTTTATTTGCAATAATCATTTTTAATCTTGTCCATATCGTTTGATTTGCATTTGGTTCTGCTAATTTTTTCTGGATAAACTCAGAAAGCGGTATGTTATCAATTTTCTCAGGTAACTGTGCCCCTGCTTTAAGCAAAGCTTCTACACATAATGGCAAACCATTGATAATTGCACGAGCAAGAGGCGTATTGCCTTTACTATCTTTAATCTCGTAATCAGCAGGCTTATTGACTGCATTTTGAATCAAAAAAATAAGTCCATCGATGTTATTACTCGCGACTGCAGAATGAAACGCCGTTTCCTTTTGCACATTCACTGCAGCTGGATTTAGACCTTTATTTATCAATGCTTCTAGAATCCTTGGCGGACATTTACTCGCCGCTAAAAATAACGCATTGTCTTTAAAGTATTTTTTATTTCGATGAGGTATCATGTTAGATAAAACTTCAAAATCCATTTTGCTCATTAAAAATTCTGATACTGCAATCATGTTGTATTTGAGTGCCAAATCTAAAGGCGTATACCCATTTGAAGAGATAGCATACAAATCTGCATGATGCTCAACAAATAGTTGAGTCACTTCCAGATTACCTCTCGCAGCACAATAATGTAATGGCATATAGTTAACATCACCTGCAATATTAATATGTGCACCCGCTTGCAGCAGTACTTTAATAATATTCGTATCGTTATTATATGCAGCAAGTAATAAAAGCGAAGGGGTTTTCTTACTATATGTATCATTTACACTGACACCATATTTTATAAAGAATTTTACCATATTCAGATGATGCTTAAGCACCGCACAAAAAATAGGTGTTTGATCAGCTTCATTGAAGTCATGCAACCCTACATTAATGCCGCAAAGTTGCTCCGCAAAATCTACATTACCATGATATGCAGCAAAATGCATAAGCGTTAAACCATAAGGATGTAAAGAGAAGTGAGCGCCATTTTGTATAAAAAACCAAGCTATCGCAAAATGCGCCTTGACAGCTGCAAGAAATACCGGCTGATGATGCATAGAAATATAATCAATATTTATTTTTGCACCTTTTGAGACAAGAAATTTCACCGTATCTAAATGACCATATTGTGCAGCATATTGCAAAGGTGTATAATTATTATTTGAATCATCTTTATAATCGAAATTTATTATTTTATTAGCAATAATTTCTACGATTTCTGTTAAGCCATGTTTGGCGGCCATGTGAATTGCGCTGGTAGCCGTTAACTTAATCTCTGGTTTTTCTAGTATTGCCTTGCAAACATTGATCCAGCGATTTTCAATAGCAGCAGATAGGAGCGAAAACCAGGCAGCCTGATCTGTTGTAATAATCTTTGGGAAATCATAGCCTGCTTTAATTATTGCAACAATTAAGCGATCGTTTTTAGTATTGCCAGCCGTTTTTAATAAAAGGGATAATATATTACGGGGTGTTTTTTTTAAAACATCTATAAATGCTTGTTCATCTAGTAATTTTTGATAAAATAATGCTGATTCATAACTTTGAATTCGCGTAACCATACAATCATTATTTAGATGCTCCTTATATTCATCTAAAAAAGAACTGATTAAAGCAACATCAACTTTCTCGTAAAAATAAATCGCATCTTGAGGATGCTCACCTTTTCTACGTTTTGCTAACTCTTCTTCGATATTTTTAAGCAGGTTTTGCGATGAGGTTGTAACGGTTGCGCTTGATGAAGAAGAGGCTTCGTCTTTCTTTTGAGCAATCTGAATATTAGAGAAAAAGTTGATATTTGATTTTAATATACTTTTCAGGTAACTACCGTTATCCCAAATGCAAGTTTCCGTATCGTTTATCGCATATTGTTTACGTTCTTTTCCATCATAAGCTGAGATAATATTCCAATAAAAACCAAAATGCTGTGCACTTGCTTTTTGAGAGAGTACTTGTTCTTTTACCTCAGGATCAATACTATCTAAAATTAAACTAAATTTTCTGATGCAATCAAATACAT
>JBEKTV010000113.1:0-4640 GCA_049515675.1 Gammaproteobacteria bacterium
GGCGGTTCAGGAGTAAAAGAATCGCTCATTAAGCTGATGAAACTGCCTATGTTGTATGCTTTATTGCTTGCGCTAATGTTGCGATTTCAAGATTGGCAAATGCCTATTGTTGCTTCGGATACGATAGAATTGCTGGCCAGTGCCTTTACCCCCATAGGGATGATGTTAGTGGGGGTGAGTTTATCCGAGTCTAAAATATTAATTCGCCCTGATTTTCGTTTTATTAGTGTTGTATTATTTATTAAATTTGTAGTTTGGTTAGCGGTGGTTGTAGGTTTTGTATGGCTAGATATGCATTATTTTCATTTGTTTAATACTCTGGCACATCAAGTGATGCTGATTCAAGCCGTGACACCGGTGGGCGTGAGTACAGTTGCCTATGCGGCTGAATTTAAATTATTCCCCGAGAAAATGTCTATGACGGTTATGGTGAGTTTATTGTTGGCCATACCGATTATCTCATTTGTGGTGTCATATTTTTAATCGATTGTGAAATGCTCATACTAGCCTTTATTCCTAAAAAGGTATATCATTAAGCCACTCGATTTGTTAATAAAGGACTTGATCCATGGGACAGGTACCGCATTATTTAATGATAGGTGATGGGCGGCTGGCACGACATATGGCTTTTTATTTTAGCCATTTGGGATTGTCGTATCACACTTGGTCGCGACGTTCGCATAATATTTCTACTTTACCTGAAAGTATCACTAAAGCCACGCATATTTTATTGCTGATAGCAGATGATGCCATCCCTGCATTTATTGAAAATCATTTACTCAACACTGAAAAAATAATCGTGCATTTTTCTGGCAGTTTAATGACGCCACATGCTTATTCAGCACATCCATTAATGAGTTTTACGGAAAATCTTTATACACCAGAAATATATCAAAACATTTGGTTTATCATTGAAAAAGAAGGCTTAGCGTTTAGCGAAATATTACCCGGCCTACCCAATCAACACGCTGCAATTCCTCGATGCGACAAACCTTTATATCACAGCTTATGTGTATTAAGCAGCAATTTCACTTGTTTATTATGGCAAAAATTATTTGATACATTAGCAACACAATGGCAAATTCCACCAGAAGCTGCTCACCCCATTTTACAACAAGTGATGCATAATTTAATGCATGATTATAAAAGTGCATTAACAGGACCGCTAGTACGTAATGATTTAAAAACCATCACACACAATTTGCAAGCGCTAGAAAACGACCCATATCAAGATGTTTATCAAGCATTTGTTAAAGCTTATCAACAGGAGAAACCATGAATATTTTGCAATTAAAAAAAATGAAACACAATAAAGATAAAATTACTATGGTGACTTGTTACGATTTTTGCATGGCGAATATTTTAAAAAATACCAATATCGATTGTATTTTAGTGGGTGATTCTGGCGCTATGATTATGCATGGATGTGAAAATACCATTCCAGCAGATATGCAAATGATGATTGCACATACGCGCGCAGTTGCGAATGCAAAACCATCACAACTCATTATTGCCGATATGCCGTTTATGTCATATTGCATTGATAGCGCCACAACCATGCGCAACGCCCAAGCTTTAATGCAAGCAGGCGCACACGCAATAAAATTAGAAGGTGTTGATGGTCATGAAGAAGTCATTGCACATTTAGTTAAATCCGGTGTGCCGGTTATGGGCCATTTGGGTTTAACTCCACAAGCTTTGCATCAATTAGGTGGCTATAAAATTCAAGGTCGTGATGATCATACGGCGCAGCAAATATTAACACAGGCTCAAACTTTAGAGAAACTCGGTTGTTTTGCAGTGGTGTTAGAATGCGTGCCGCAAGTCATCGCACAAAATATCACTGAAAATATAGGTATTCCCACAATCGGCATTGGCGCAGGTGTTTTTACTGACGGACAAGTATTAGTGATGCACGACATGCTGGGTTTGCAGACAGAATTAAAACCTAAATTTGTGAAAACTTATTTAGATGGCGCTGCAGTATTTAATCAAGCGCTGAATCAGTTTGTGAGTGATGTCAAAACAAGTGAATTTCCAGCAAAGGAGCATAGTTACTAATGACGCACATTATTCGTGATGTAAAAACATGGCGTGAATATAGCAATCAATTGCCAAAAAATAAAACCCTAGGCTTTGTTCCAACCATGGGTAATTTGCATGCAGGTCATGAAAGTTTGCTACAGCGTGCAAAACAGGAAAATGATGTGACAGTGTTGAGTATTTTTGTTAACCCAACACAATTTAATGATAAAAATGATTTAGCTAATTATCCGCGCACAGAAGCGCAAGATATTGCGCTCGCAGAAAAATTAAATATCGATGCTGTTTTTATTCCAACTGAAACAGAGTTATATCCGGATGGTTATCGCTATCAAGTGCATGAAACGGATATCAGCCAACTACTCGAAGGTGTAATTCGCCCAGGACACTTTACCGGAATGTTAACAGTAGTTTTGAAATTATTACAAATCATCAAGGCAGACCGTGCTTATTTTGGTGAAAAAGATTATCAGCAATTATTATTGGTTAAAGGTTTAGTGCAGGCTTTTTTTGTGGAAACAGAAATCATCGGCTGCCCAATTGTGCGCATGCCTGAAGGTTTACCTTTAAGCTCACGCAATAGCCGCTTATCGCCAGATGATTTAAAACATGCCGCAAAATTTTCACAAATATTGCAGCAAAAAATTTCTATAGAACAAATTAAAAAGGAATTAATCACAGCAGGTTTTGAGATTGATTATCTGGAAGATAAATTCAATCGCCGACTAGCCGCCGTTAAATTTAAAAATGTGAGGTTATTAGATAATGTTAATTAATGTTTTAAAATCAAAAATTTCATACGCAACTATTACTGATAAAAGTTTACGTTATGTAGGCAGCATCACCATAGATGAAGATATTATGGATAAAGCCCAGTTGCGTGAGAATGAAAAAGTCCATATCGTCAATTTAAACAACGGTGAGCGCCTAGAAACCTATGTGATTAAAGGTGAGCGCGGCAGCAAAACCTTCGCCCTAAACGGCCCAGCCGCGCGTAAAGGCGAGATTGGCGATGAGATTTTTATTTTGTCCTATGCCATGATTGATGCAAAAACGGAAACCTTAGCGCCCATTTTGGTGGATTTAGTCCATTAATATATATTGACAAGAACATTCTGCACGGTAGAATATCTTTTTCCACGGGTCTGTAGCTCAGGTGGTTAGAGCGCACCCCTGATAAGGGTGAGGCCGGTGGTTCGAGTCCACCCAGACCCAGATATTTAATATCTTCTCGATTTAAAAGGGGCCATAGCTCAACTGGGAGAGCGCCTGCCTTGCACGCAGGAGGTTGGCGGTTCGATCCCGCCTGGCTCCAATTTTGTTAATGTTAAGCCTGCTCCTGTTATTGCTCACCTTATTTTTTTCCTCTCGACGTCCATTACCAATATTTTATTTAGATATTGTATTTTTCTGACTGATAATTTAATCTTACTGCTCATTTTATAAAGAGGAGAACATTATGCCGAGAAACGAAGCACGATTCCAACAAGAGAGTGATGGGATAACCATAGGTGCACTGACTGCGGCAGCTCTATCAGTAACCTTTGCGCCAGAATTTGAAGATAAGATAAGGGCGATAGCGATAACTATGCCAATTGGCGGATATATGGGTTATAGATATCCACAATTAGTAATAGAACCAGGATTGAAAATGATATTTCTATTAGCAATTGGGAATCTTGCCAAAGCATATCTTCCACCCGCGCCCGCGGTACTTGTTACGGTAGGTTCTTATATAGTAGCCGATCTTACTCATAAATATTTAACGGATTATTGGCAACGCCCAAGACAGGTTAATCCTATTCGCGTTCAACATCATAATACAGAAACAGAACACGTGAACTCGCTCCGTTAATTTTTGTCAGTGTCAGGCTTGATATTTGACATTCCAATTTTGTAGATGTCAAATATCAAGCCTGCGCCCATCAGTTAAAGATCTTTTCCATCTAGATCAAAAAAAGTCACTTTATTTGTTTCTAAATGATGTATAGCGCCCACCAACATTATTTTTTTATTCTTTATCAACTGAAGAAGTGCAGGGCTTTGGCTTTCGATGATTTTCATTTGATTGATAATATTTTGTTTAACAGTTTTGTTGATGAAATCATCACTTTTACAATTTTTTAATTTTTCAGATTTTGCAACGCTGTTAACAGCAGGTTTAATTTTTTCTAAAAGCGTGATTAAATGTCCTGTACCATGAGTAGAACAAGCGCTCTTAGCCGCGCCACATCCAGTATGTCCCATCACCACAATCAATTTCGAGCCCACGTATTGATTGGCATATTCCATACTGGCTAATACATCATCGTTTACTACATTGCCCGCGATACGAATAACAAATAAATTTCCAGGCGGTTGATTGAATAGTACTTCAGGAATGCTACGTGAATCCATGCAACTTAATATGGTTGCATAAGGATATTGTCCAGCACGAGCGGCATAAGATTTAATCAACCTGTAATCGATGTCACGCGTTTCCTGATTAACAAACCGAGCATTGCCTCTTTTTAAAGAATCGAGTACTTCAGCGGGTGTTTCTTTTTTTTGTGTTTCCTGCGTTCTGACGTGTTCATATATAGAGGTGATATCTTTGT
>JBEKTV010000114.1:0-4618 GCA_049515675.1 Gammaproteobacteria bacterium
AAATGTGTTGATCAATGTGAATTACAACAGGCTAAAATTGCCAGCGTGAGAGAGGCTACCGGTAAAGATTTTAACCGGGTGGATGCGGTTTTTGCCATTACAACTGAAATTCCTGAGGGTTTATATATCATGGACCCTGATGGCAATATTATTTTGAAGTATTCGCAAGATACGCCCGGGGCTTATATGCTGGATGATTTAAGACATTTATTAAAGGTTTCGCAAATTGGCTAATACCCTCAAACGCTATAGCACTATTACATTTTTGCTGACACTGCTGACTTTAACTGTAGTCATGGTCGGTGCTTTTACTCGTTTAAGTGATGCAGGATTAGGTTGTCCTGATTGGCCAGGTTGTTATGGCGCAATGATTGTACAAGCAGGCACTCATGAAGCCGACAAAGCTTGGATTGAAATGATTCACCGATATATTGCCGGAAGTTTAGGCTTATTTATTTTTGCGTTGACGGCCATTGCCTTTACGAAAAAAACCAGTGTGTTACATGCATCGCGCGGCTTGCTTAGTTTTATGAGCGTCTTGATTATTTTTCAAGCCTTGCTTGGCATGTGGACAGTGACCAAATTATTACATCCTACAATTGTGATGTTGCATTTATTAGGTGGTATGGCGACTTTATCATTAATATGGTTTTTGCATTTGCGCATTAAATATATCAATATGCCCGCACGCACTCATATTTCCCAAGGTATAAAAATAGCAAGTCTTATGGGTTTAATAATTGTGATTATGCAAATCGCACTAGGCGGTTGGGTATCTACAAATTATGCGGCATTTGCTTGTCCGGATTTTCCGACTTGTCAGGCGCAATGGTGGCCGCCTTTAAATTTGGAAGCATTTAATATTTTTATTCCTATTGATAGAAATTTTGACGGTGGATTTTTAAATCATCCTGAGCGCGTCACCATACATTTTGTCCATCGTTTAGGTGCACTTATCACGGCTTTATATTTAATCGCCATGAGTATTTACTTTTTACGTGCAAAAGTTATCAGTAAAAAAATTATGTTTGGTTTATTGATTGTGCTTGTAGCGCAAATTTCTTTAGGGATTTTAAATATTCTGTTGCATGTGCCACTTTGGGCTGCGGTTTTACACAATGGCGTTGCGGCGATTTTATTATTATACATGGTGACGATATATGAATCTTTGGCGTGATTATTTACAGCTCACCAAACCAAAAGTAGTGTTACTCATGCTGATTACCGCATTAGTAGGCATGCAATTAGCAACACCTGGTGTTATTCCCCTACATATTTTATTTTTTGGTTTAACGGGCATTGGTTTAGCAGCAGCTTGTGCTGCGGTGCTCAATCACGTGGTTGATCTTAAAAAAGATAAAATCATGAAACGCACTCTTAATCGCCCGATTCCGCAAGAAAGAATATCGCCACGAAATGCTTTGATTTTTGCGGTCATTTTAGGTGTTTTGTCTATGGTGATTTTGTGTGTGTATGTCAATCCTTTAACCGCAGTATTATCGTTATTTAGTTTAATCGGTTATGCATTTTTTTATACCGTTATATTAAAACGCTTAACACCACAAAATATTGTGATTGGCGGACTTGCGGGTGCCATGCCACCTTTGTTGGGTTGGACTGCATTAACGGGTGAAATTAATGCGCACGCATTATTACTGGTACTGATTATTTTTATTTGGACGCCACCGCATTTTTGGTCGCTTGCCATTCATAGGCGTGATGATTATGCCAAAGCGCAAATTCCTATGCTGCCCGTCACCCACGGTATTGATTTTACTGCCCTTTGTATTTTGTTATATACCATTTTATTATTACCTATTACTTTACTGCCCTATCTTGTCGGCATGTCGGGTTTAATTTATTTAATCGGCATTTTAATTTTAGATATTATTTTTATTGTATATGCCGTCCTATTAAAATATCGCCCGCAGCCGTTGAGCGCGATTAAAACTTTTCACTTCTCGAATATTTATTTGTGCTTATTATTTGCCTTATTATTGGTTGACCATTTTCTTAAAGGAACTTTATGATGAAAAAATTTTATATTGCTGTAATCGTATTAGCCATTGTCGCATTTGCTGCCTTGTTTTTTTTCAAAAAAGAGCCGCCTGTAAAACCTGAAATTAACGGTATTCTTTTGGATGAGCCTAAACCTTTAGTCACGTTTGCACTTGAAGATATGAATGGCAAACCATTTACCGATCAAAGTTTTTTAAATCAATGGTCTTTAGTATTTTTTGGATTTACCACTTGTCCTGATATTTGCCCAATGACCATGAGCACCATAAATGAAGCTATGAAAATTATTTACGCAGAACCTGGTGTGCCTATGCCAAAAGTGATTTTTGTATCAGTTGACCCTGAGCGTGATACACCTGAGAGATTAAAACAATATGTGGAACACTTTAATAAAGATTTTCTTGGCGTCACCGGTAATCATACCCAGCTCACTGAATTTTCACGACAGCTCGGTGTGGTTTATGAAAAAGTGTATACCGAAGATGAAAATTATTTAATTGATCACAGCGGCTCGATTGCTTTAATTAATAGAAGAGGCGCAATTGTTGCGTATTTTACGCCGCCGTTAAATGCGATGAATCTTGCGCGTGATTATACAACTGTAGTAACGGTTGCAAGCCCATGTACGATTCCACAATAACAACAGCACTACATGTGCTACAAAATGGCGGCATAGTGATTATGCCTACCGACACAGTTTATGGTTTGCATTGTGATGCGCATTGTTTGCCTGCAATTGAAAAAATAATTGCTTTAAAACAACGTGATGCAAATAAAGGTTTAATTTTAATTGCAGATAGTTTAGAGCGCTTTGCAGAATATATTGAACCTTTGCCAGAAAACATCAGCGAAAAAATTCGCTCGCATCCTGGCATTACCTGGCTAGTGCCCGCACAAAAAAATATTTCAAAATTAATTACTGGAGAATTTAACACAGTCGCCATCAGAATTTGCAAAAATAAAATGATTGCACAATTATCAGAGTTATTACATTCACCCTTAATATCCACCAGTGCCAATATCAGTCATCATCCGGTTGCGCATAATAAAAATGAAATTGTGCAAATGTTTCCAGAAGGTGTTGATTTAATCATAGAAGGCGATGTGCCTGAGCATGCAAAACCCTCAGAAATTCGAGATGCGTTTACCGATAAAAGAGTACGCTAACGCGAATTCCTCTCTTTCATCATTCCTCCAGTAGAAGACTGCTGCATTACATGTAATGCAGCACAACACTAAAGACTAGCCCTGCTCTGATCACTGTTGTTGATTCCTGAATACCCTGGGGTTGCATGATAAGCATCATATGCTTTTTTGCCTGCGTAAGCTGCGCCTGCAACAATAAAAGCTGTTGCAAAAACATTCTGCACGACTGAATCATCATGTTTAGATGCGGAGGCTTTTTCACAGTGTTTTTCCATATCATTAAGCTCGCCAATAACATACTCAATCAAGGTATTATTACCGGTCTCTATCGCTTGAGTTAGGTTACTTGCCATCCACGCTGCCCATTGTCCAACATCCGTATGATCTTGAGAACTATCCGCTGAACTTGCTGCAAAAGCATATAAAGAAGCAGAAGTTGTAATCGACCCGGCTAATGCTATAACAGGAGTGGAATTTTCTTTCATTTTTTGCCAAAGATGGTTAAACATAATACTTTCCTTAAAAAATCTAATTTGGGAAGCTTATCTTACCAGATTTGCAACTTCTATCTCCAGCATTATATAATGTCTTCTTAAAATAATTGACTAGAGCTATGCATGAATACCCCTGAAAACTCCGCTTTTTATCAAGAATTTACTCAAAAAAATATCGGTGTTTACAGCAAGGCTGAGCAAGAGCGGCTAAAAAACGCGCGTATTATTATTTTAGGCTTAGGCGGGGTTGGCGGTTTGGAAGCTATTTTAGCCGCACGTCACGGCGTTGGGCATATTACCGGAGTAGATCCCGATATTTTTGAAACTTCTAATATTAACCGCCAAATGTTTGCTTTTACCGATACTTTGGGACAATCTAAAGCCGCGGTGACTGAGCGAGAACTTAAACGCATTAATCCCGAATTAAAAGGTCATTTTCTAGCCGAAAGTGTTGATGAACATAATGCGCTGGATTTAATTTCCGGCCACGATTTAGTCCTTGAAGCTTTAGATGATATGTGCGCGCGCGTGTGTGTGCATCGTGCTGCACGGCAATTAGGCATTCCTAGTATTAGTATGTCTGGCAGCCCGCCGCATCGTGGATTTATTTCCAGCTTTCTGCCAGGCGGCATTGATTATGAAACTTTATTAGATCTGCCCTCAAAGGGACAAATATTAACACCAGAAATTAAACAAGCAATACGTGCAGTTAAAAATAAGCGCGCGCAATATTCTGTGCAATTAGGTGCACCACAAGCTTGGGCTGATGATTATTGCAATGGCAAAGCCAGCTGGATCATTACGCCAATTCGCGCATCTTTATTAGCTACATTTAGCGTACACGAAGCCATACAAATTTTAGTCGGTTTATCACCATTAGCTGCAGCGCCCAAAGCCATATTAATTGATTTAGATCATTTAGAATCGCCTGTTCGAGTTGCAAATCCAGAACACGGGAT
>JBEKTV010000115.1:0-4598 GCA_049515675.1 Gammaproteobacteria bacterium
ATAATGCGAATGCAAACATTCCAATTAGCCGTTTAACAGTTGCCTCAACACCCCATTGCGCACATGCTTCTAAAATAACCTCTGTGTCTGAAGTACCTTTAAGATACCGTTGACACTTTGCTAGATCTTTTGCAATTTCATGATGTGAATAAGCTTCACCGTTATAAACAATGACATAACGACCGCAGGAAGAAATCATGGGTTGATGACCTGTAGGGGATAAGTCACGAATCGCCAAACGTTGATGTCCTAAGCCCACACCGTATACGGGATCAATCCATATGCCTTTGGAATCAGGGCCACGATGTACAATTGAATCAGTCATGGCATGAAGAGTTGTTTGAATATCCTGCTGAGATTGTGGGCTGATATTGCTGTAATAAATACCTGTAATTCCACACATTTTATGTACTCAATTTTTTAAGGCTGAAAAACAAGAGATATTGTTTCATAATTGGTAACAGATTAAAAGAAATGTTTGTTGCTCGATTATCAGTTAGCTTTAGCACTATATTCGGAGATGAAATACCACATTTTGTCTTAAATACAGACAATGTTACAATATCTGCACTATTGACTTATCAAGGATATCAATTTGAATATTATTATCGCACCTGCTTCTCCTATTCCATCACTTGCTGCAAATAGTATTCAAGCGATAAAAATGTCGGAAGCTTTATCAAACTTAGGCCACAAAGTTACATTAGTTACAAAAAAAAGTAAACAAGAAACGCCGGCAATGGCGGACCCGTTTAAATATTATGGAATTGAACCAAATTTTAAATTTGTTAAAGTGATAAGTTTTAGTGGAAAATTAGGTATTTTGATGCATGGGATTATCGTTTCAGCTTTGGCTTATTTACAGCGAGCTGATGTTGTGTATACACGTTGTATATTTACAGCGGTTATTGCTGTTCATTTGGGTCAAACGGTAATTTTTGAACGTCATGATTCATTTGATCATTTACCAGCAAAAAGAAAAAAAATGTTTCAAGCATTATTGAAAAATAGAAATTTAAATGCGCTAGTTGTCATTTCACAACCATTGGCCAATCATCTGTGTGAACGCTTTGATGTCCCCCAAGATAAAATTATAGTTGCGCCCAGCGGGGCAGGCGTTATACCAGATAGTAAAGAAGCACCGCCATTTATGAAAACTGAAGGACGTCCGGTTGTTGGCCATATAGGCCATTTATATAAAGGCCGCGGTACAGATTTAATTATCAGTTTAGCGCGATTGATGCCTGGAGTGGATTTTCATATTATAGGTGGTACGCCTGAGGATATCGCATATTGGAAGATTCAAGCGAATAATCTAAACAATTTATTTTTTCATGACTACATTAATCCTGCAAAAGTGCCATCATTTATGCAAAATTGTGATATTTTAATTGCACCATATGATAAAGATCGTATTGAGACTGCTGGTGGAGGTGGAAATATTGCACAATGGATTTCTCCTATGAAAATTTTTAATTATATGTCCTCTGGTAAGCCGATTATTTGTTCTGATTTAACTGTTTTACATGAGATCTTAGAAAACAATCAAACAGCTTTATTATGTCCATCAGGAGATGTTGCTGCATGGAAAGCGGCTGTGCAACGTTTATGCGATGATCCTATATTTGCTGAAAAAATTGGACAAAAAGCCAAAGAAAAATTTATCGCGAATTATACATGGGAGAAACGAGTTGAAGCTGTTTTTAAGAAACTCCAATGAAATTAGATACGGTTAGACAATTGTTGTGACATCATAAGTGATTGGGATGATGCGAACTCAGACCCATGAATTCTATATATTGATTGACAATAGTATCTACTGAATAGGGTTTGATACTTTCGGCTAATAAAGATTTACTGATAGGTTTTTGCAGTGCATCATGCATGGTTTGCGCTAATAGTTTAATATCTTCTGTCACTGGAATCACTCGGCCATATGTACCGTTATTTAATGCTTCACGTGCACCTGGGCAATCTGTAGTGACTATATTGCATTCTAGTGCCAGTGCTGCTAACAATACGTTTGCAAGTCCTTCTACCATTGAGGTATGAACAAATAAATCAGCTTTAGCAAAATACGGATAAGGGTTGTTTAAAAACCCTTTTAAAAAAACTTTATCCTGTAGATGGAGTTCCAAAATGAGCTGTTCAAGATGTGCTTGCTCGGGTCCTTTACCGAGAATGATGAGTTTTGCATTAGGATAATCATATTGTTGGCACATGGTATGAAAGCTGCGAATCAGATAAGCATGATTTTTTTGTTTAGTTAATCTTCCTGCGGCTAATATGAGTGGACTGCCAAATGTATCAGGCAGGTCTGTAGGCATAGCGGCTAATTGCTCAAGATGTGTTTTATCAACAAAATTATAAATAACAGTCATGTTTTTGTTTTTCAACCCTAGCTTTAGACTATCTTCATAAACATCACGTGAAGGTGAAATCATGCCGGATGCAAAGGGAAAGATAAATTTTGCTATTAATTTTGCAAGGTTATCTTTAGGTCTGTTAAATCGGCTAAAAACAGTTGCACTTCTCACATAAATTTTACTATTAATGCCAGATAATAATTTTGCCAACAGGCACAATACATTTAGATGTGTCATGGTGCTTAGAATGACATCAGGTTTATGTTGTCTTAATAAAAATGTGAGTGGTAATACAGCGCATATGATCTTGTTTTGTCCAAGGCGTATCAGCTTGACTTTGGAGCTTACTTCTTCAAGATAATCATCACTAATATTTGTAATAAGTATCAAATATGTATCAAACCCTCTATCTGCAAAAGCATTAGCTAAACGAACTATAAATTTTTCTGCACCTCCACCTGACAGAGAGGGCAATACAAAAAATACTTTTTTCTTCACGAATACCACCTATCCACAATCACACTAATCGCTCCATCACCGGTAACATTCGTCGCAGTCCCAAAACTATCTTGCGTCATATAAAGCGCAATCATAAGTCCAATTGCATCTTCATTAAATCCAAACATTAAAGTTAATACACCTAATGACGCCATCACGCCGCCACCAGGAACACCAGGCGCTGCAATCATAACAAAACTTAATAACAACAAAGCTAATAGTAATTGCGACATATTAGGCACTTCCAATCCTGGCACTAAATGCATAACCGCAAGACTACAGGTTAAAATCGTAATCATACTGCCAGATAGATGAATAGTTGCGCATAAGGGTACGGTTACATTGACAATAGATTCATGCACATGATTACTTTTCTGCGCGCGCATACTGACTGGAATGGTGCTGACACTACTCATAGTGCCAAAAGCAGTTAAATATGCAGGCAACATATTGCGTAATAACTTAAACGGATTTTGCTTACTGATAATGCCAGCGGCAATATACAAAACCAATAACCAAATGATTTGTAAAAACACGACAAGAATTAACACGCCAATATAAGTTGCAAAAGTATTGGCAATAATGCCACTTGCTGAAAAATTAACAAAAATGCTTAAGATATAAACTGGCAAAACTGGAATAATGATATGGGTCAGTAATAATTGCAGAATATTTTTACCTTCATGTACAATTTGTTCTATCGCATTACCATGCGCATATTGCGTACCCAAACCGATAATAAACGATAAAATAAGCGCCGCAAGAATGCTCATCACCGGCTCTAGGGGTAATTGGAAAAAGCTTGGGAAGCTGCTACTTTGCGCAATCTCAACTGGCATAAATGTAAAAAATGGAATCACTTTTAAACCAACCAGCAATGCGAAAATACCTGCCCCCACTGTGGAGATAAATGTCAGCGATACAATTGCGCCTACAATTTTATTCGATTTTTTCTGCAACTGCGCTAAACCTTCAGCAATAAAAAAGAAAATAATCAGCGGAATTAAAAATTTAATAAAACTCTCAAATAACATGCTAAGCGTATTGAAAGTACGCACTAACCAATCCGGCGCAACTGCGCCAATCAGCGCACCTAAAAGCGCGGCTAAAATAATTCTAAGAATAAGTGGCATTGTTTGCTCCTTTGAGATTGAGTGCACGCAGTGCAGCTTTTACATTGTGTTGTAAATGTTCTTGATTGATTGTGCCTAAAATCACACTACTAATTCCTGGTGTTTGAAAAATAAAATCCATCACCGTTTGCACGGGGTCTTCACCATCTATTTCATTTAAATGGCCACTGGCAAAGGCTTTTTTAATCAATATCCCTTTATTGTGTTGATGCGCAGCCGCTATCACTTTTTCTTCTTCGCTCTCAATAGGATTATAAGTCACCATCGCAACATCTGCCTCCGCAATCGTACGCAAGCCACCTGCAATGGTTTTAGTCGACATGCCGAAAGCGCGAATGATTTTTTCATCTTTTAATTGTTGCATGGTTGCGAACACTTTATCGTGCTCGATAATTTTTATATCATCGCCGTTAGAGTGAATTAACAACACATCTAAATAATCGGTATTCAAATTTTTTAAACTGTGTTCTACGCTTTTTAGGATAAAGTCTTTGCTGAAATCGTAACTGGAAACACCGTTTTCAAATATCTCACCCGCCTTGCCAACAATCACCCAATCTTTACGCTCACCTTGTAATAACTCCCCGAGACGTTGTTCGCT
>JBEKTV010000116.1:0-4597 GCA_049515675.1 Gammaproteobacteria bacterium
ATTACTATGGAAGAGGGCGTTAGACGCAGTAATTATATATTTTTAATTGGTACAAAAAAATTAAAAGAAGGCATCAATTTAAATCCACCAGGTAATGTTGCATTTGAGTTTTCACATATTAAAAATAAAGTGGCTCAGCAACAAGATGCTTTGTTACCGCTTTTATTGGATGGAGGATATTGCGAAGCTTACCCACCAGAGATTCAACTCAACCATTTTATACGTGATATACGCAATGACGATGCCTATGAAATCAATTTAGCAGCATTGTCCGAACCTATGGGCATTATTCCAGAAATTTTTAAAATTAATTCGCTACCCCCTAATCATCCAGTTAAACGTGAATATAAAAAAAGCTGGGAAAAATTAAAATTAGAACTCGATAAAATCGATAGTGAATGCGAACTTAAG
Organism: Gammaproteobacteria bacterium; assembly: GCA_049515675.1. GTDB lineage: Bacteria > Pseudomonadota > Gammaproteobacteria > JABCZS01 > JABCZS01 > JABCZS01. The sequence goes on from JBEKTV010000116.1 coordinate 412, forward strand.
CCCGAGATACCACTACGCTTTTTGTTGCCATATTCACAAATTATATTTACGCAACAGCAGCAATCAACAGATGAATATCGTCGTGCGCAATTAGACGGTCATGAAGTTCAAGTAAAATCTGTAGTAATCACTTCAAACGAGGTAAAAAATCGTTTTGTTCGAGTGGCAAATATTATGGAGCGTTTGAATCACCCAAATATATTAAATTTTTATGGTGTATGTATTGAGCCAGGTAATGAATGCTTTGTAATGGAGAATATATCAACAACATTACATGAAACTGTAAAAAGTGTCCAGTTGTCATATGAGTTATACATTGAGATTGCCATAGGAATTGCGCGTGGATTATCGTACCTACACAGTCACCCCAATAAGATTCTACATAAGAATTTTAATAGCAGAAATATCAAAGTGGATCTCTCAGGCGCTCGTTTAAGGGTAAAAATTACTGGCTTCGATCTTGCGCAGGTCAATACAAATAGTATTACACCTGCGAATCAAATGCTAGTAGCACTTGCATATACTGCACCTGAATTATTAGAAAATAAACCCTATACTGAAAATGCAGATATATACAGTTTTGGAATAATGATATGGGAAATGATTTCACGTAAAAATGCTGTGCCAAATCTAATGAATGGTAATGGCCAAGCTATATTTGACCAGTTTCCTGCTGCTTTTGAAAATTTAATCAAGTTATGTTGTGATAAAAACCCAGGTGCCCGTCCTAAATCGCAGGACATAATTAATTATCTTGAGAACATTAAACAGACAAATACTGCAAGTCCAGTTGCTGCAAACTATTCAAATCATAACCATAGCTTTGCTCAATCTCAAGCTCTTTATTCACAAGCAAAAGCAGCTGAGTTGAATAAAAATTATCAATTAGCATTTAATTTATATCAACAGGCTGCAAACATAGGAAACATTGATGCCATTGCTAATGTAGGTTCGTACCTTGTTCAAGGTTTGGGTGGAATACCGATAGATAAAGTGACAGGAAAAAAACATTTAGTAGATGCGGCACAAAAAGGACAACCGCGCGCGCAGTATAATTTAGCACAAATGCTTGAGTTTGGGGATGGTTGTGCGCAAGATTTACAAGAAGCCAATTATTGGTACGCGCTAGCTGCTAATCAAAGCTTTGATCCTAAAGTCGCTACAAAAGCGCGTGAAAGATTAACAATATTTAAATTAAAAAAATAGCGAGGTTGAAATGGGTGCATTGCTTGATGCTGTTAAAGAAAATAATTTAGAAAAAGTAAAGAGTGCATTGGAAGGCGGTTGGTTTAGCTCCGCGCCTACCGAAGAAGAGAAGCGTAAGGCGTTAATTCTAGCATCTAAACAGCATTACAGTAATGCTAATCCCTATAAAATTAACTTTCAAATAGGTAAACTTTTAATAAATGTAACAAAGACAAGTGATCACAAGGATGCGTTTGTAAGTGCGATAATAAACGGAAAATGTTATAACTATGAATTAATTATACATTTGTATTTGCAACTTTCAAACACTATTTTAGTGGCTGAACATAGCAATGGTAATAAATTATTTCATGAGCTTCTCAAGCGTAATATTGGATATTCATTGATTCAATATTTCATAAGAGAATATGTAAGAATCGACCCAGATAAACAAAATTTAAATAAAGCCTTTGCCGTGTTTATGTTCCATCAAAATTTATTACGTGTCAAATATCCTACAGAAACAGAAAGTGATATTTATATTGAAGATGAACCATTCAATACTGTATTAGGTACTATTAAGCTTTTTATTGATTTAGGTGCAGATTTTTATCAAAAAAGAGAAGATGGCACTCAATCTATACTTGAGGTGATACTCAAAACAGACATGTCTTTACTAAAGGAGATTGTAAAAAAATATAAAATTGATGTGAATAGGCAATTTGGCTCTACCTTATTTAAATTGATGCGGGATTGTCCGCCGATAAAATTTTTTGAATTGATGGAAACATTTGAAATGCGCGATGATGTTTTAAATGAAAATGGAGATAATCTTTTTATACACGAAATAAGGTTCTGGAGGCCTGATGATCATGTGGTCCGCTTTCTTATTGAAAAAAGAGGTTTCTCTGTAAAAAACAATAGATATATAGATGGACTAACAATCTTTGATTACGTGCGAAAAAAATGTGCCGAGGTAAAGGGTAAAAGCTTCTTAGATGACTTGGATATATTTAATGGTTTCTATGTAGAAGAAGTGGGTAAACATCCTCGATATGTATATCGACCACCGCTACTTATTTATCTAGAATCTATAGAAAAAAATCTTCTCGCTGAAGAGAAACGTCAAAATGATGAGCGAGAACGACAGGCAAAAGCTGCTGAGGAAGCTAAACAAGCAAAAGCAAGAGAAGAACAGCGAAGGTTAGCACAGTTACGTGCACAAGAAGAAGCAAGAATTGAAGCACAAAGACAAGCAAAATTAGAAGAAGAACGTGAAAAACAAAGAAAAGAAAAACTTGCTCAAGAACAAGCTAAAAGAGAAGCAGATAGAAAAAGACAACTTGAAGAAGAAAAACGCCAAGCATTACTTCGTCAACAAAAAGAGGAAAAACGTCAAGCTGAAGAACAGAAACGTCGACTTGATGAGCAGAGAAAACTTCAAGCCGAACTTGCAAAAAAAAGAGAAGAAGAGAGAAGAATTGCGGAAGAGCGCGCAGCAAAAGAACAAGAAGAACGTGAAGAAAAAGAATATAAGCAACTCTTCAAAGAATTTATGAAGCAACAAAAAGAATCATCCGCTAATAATAATTCTTCTGCTTCACATCATCATGGCGCTGTCAATAACCTTGCTCAAGACTTCAGTGGACTATCAACCAACAATCATATAACTTCGTCTAATGAAATTAACTTTAACCAATTAAAAATCATTAAACGTATTGGCGGTGGTGCTTATGGCGATGTATATTTGGCAAAGTTTTCAGGTATTGATGTCGCTGTCAAAATTTTTAAAGCGAATTCTTCAGATATACCCCCCGAATCATTTAAAAATGACATAGCTATTCTTACCAATTTAAAGAGTCCCAACGTTGTCACTTTATATAAAATTTGTAGCAATCCTTACTGCTTAGTGATGGAATATGCGGTCAATGGCTCGCTGCGGGACGTATTGGTTAAATATGATTTGCCACCAGTAACACGTTTAAATTTTGCCTATCAAATTACTAATGCCTTACTTTATTTACATTCGCATAGGCCAATGATTTTGCATCATGATATTAAAAGTATGAATTTTCTTGTCGATGCCAATTGGAATGTAAAGATCACGGATTTTGGTTTATCTCAAATTAAAAATCCCTCATCATCTTATCAATCATCTACTGCGAATATGAATGGCACAATTTCTTGGATGGCGCCAGAAATAGTTTCAAACCCCAGGGCAAACTATACAGCTGAATGTGACCGTTATAGTTTAGGCGTGGTCTTTTGGGAAATTGCGAGCGGAAACTTACCGTATGAAAATATGGCATTACCGATGATTGTAGTGTCTATCATCCAGGGTATGCATGATCCAATTCCACAAAATTGTCCGCAAGAATTTACTAATTTGATTACGGGATTATGGAATATGAACTCACAACAAAGGCCACAACTTAATACAGTTGCTGCAACACTTGAGAGATTGTGTACGCAAAATAATAATCAAAGTCAAACTCAAGCTGCATATATGAGCCCGACTTAATTGTATGCTTGGTCAGCAGATTGATGAAAAAGTATAGAAAATAAAAGTAATAAAGTAACGATGTTCCGATAAAAAAATGTGAGGCTGTTATGAGTGATTTAATAGATGCAATAAAAGAAAATAATCGGTACAAAGTTTATTGTGCTTTAGAAGAACCAGGTTTTTTTAAAAAACGTCCAGATTTCTCAGCGGTTATGAATGGGATCGTACTAGCTGCTTCATCACCAAATGTTTCATTAGATGTGATTGAGACATTGTGTTTTTATGAGCCTGTGAAGTTTAGATTACATTCGACTATGGGTTCATCTACTGGGGTTATGATGGATGCCTTAAAAGCAGCATTAACCCATAGACGTAATGATACTCATATAATTGATTTTTTCAAAAATAAAATTTTACACAGTTATGGATTTGATGAATCAATTAAAAAAGGAATGCTTAAAGATTTACTTAAAGATCCTGATCTAGATATATTATTTT
>JBEKTV010000117.1:0-4593 GCA_049515675.1 Gammaproteobacteria bacterium
TAGCATAATACTTCAGCACATTTCACAGGCTGTTTATTGTGCTTGAAAATTAACTTATAAAATAGTACACTGGGGTTTTTCATCAACTAAGAGTTCTGAAATGAAAGACCTGCAAACTTCTGCCCGTATTTTTGAAAAAAACCAAAAAATCAGAGGCCTAATCTTAGATATTGCTGAATCAATGGTGATATGTAATCGCTATGCGATGAATACAATCAGTAAAACCTTTATTAACTTTGATTACTTACAAGATGAAGCTAAAAATAACGATGGAAAAGAAAATTCCCTTTCCTATTTGCCCGATGCTTTCAAATCATTTGATTTTAGAAGTGTATCCTACGGGCTTGCTATGCTGCCTTTTATATTTGATTTTCTATATCCGCAATTCTTGTGGTTGGATAAAGAAACGGAAATGTTTGGCCAACGATTGCGTGAAAATCCTCGTTACATCATTGAGGATGAAGCGTTATTAGATGAGATGATTAAAAAATTAAAAAATGTAAAAATAAACAGCATTAAACTCGTGATGGTTTCTGTAGGATTAGCCATTCCTACCCAAGCATTTTCAGTGCTATTTTTGAAAATCGATAGCCGAGAATATTTTAATTATTTGTTTAGTGTTTATAATTATATACGAATTGGCATGGATTTTTTATGGTCTCCTTTTAAAGAAAAACAAAAAAAATTGCAGGAAGATTTTGTGAGCACTCTAAAAAATAAGATTTTCTCAGATGAAACTGAAATTATTTGTACAGAACCGCTTATATCTTCAGCAAGTAATACACGATTTTATAATGCACGTATGTGTTTTACAATGACTATCAAACAAGTCTCTAGGGAAAATTATTTTCAATCATTGATTTTACGTGCATTGTGCCCACACACAGTAGTGGTTGCTTTTTCTGAAGGTATTTGTGCCACCGTAGAATTACCTTTTAATACGCTCACAGGTCAATTTTCTGTGACATTAGAAATGTTCACTCAAGCCCACAAAAATGCTAGCAAAATCCATAATATATTTAAAGCCCTAGGTGAATTACCACATGGCTTTATAGGCCCTTATGATCATCAAGATGATTACCGATATTTAATAATTACCGACCCTTATTACCGATTACAATTTGCCAATAAAAAAGATTGGCCATTTATTGTCGACAGAACACATGATTGTATAGTGGATTTATTTGCGCTAAAGCCACTGGATCAACAAAAATTGCTGGATAAAATTAATCCTCCTAAAACTCCAATACCGAAACCTATTCATGAAAATCAAGAGCAACATCAAAATTTTGTACATCAAAGTAATAATCCTTTGTATGTTTATAACGGTCTTGCAAAGAAAAAACCCCCTACCATGTCTATGCGTGGCTTACTTGGTAATGGCCTAGGATTGAACCCAAGATTGCCCGATATGATCAATATTGATGAAAAACCACCTATATGGGATGTCCCGGTATTTAATACCCTCGATGCAAATAATCAATACCGTATAGTCCGACTATTAAAATCTACAGGCGCTCCAGAGCCTAGCGATAGTTATATTTATGTGCGTATCCCAGAGCAACATTTTAATCAATTTCAAGACCATTTGTTTTTATGCGCGCAAGGTATAGATAAACATAAGGGATATAAATTATTGGAAATAGCCAATAAGACTTATGGCTGCTTTGAAACCCATGATCATTCCGATGATCGCTATTTGGCATATGCTAAAACCTGGGGAACACAAGAAACAGTGACAAATGGACAATCGCATTTTCAGCGCGTGCTATTACTAGAGCTGGATCTGAGTGAGCGCTATACACATAAGCAGGTGGCTAATTTATCATTTGAGAATAATAAAATTGCACAAAGCAATGAAATATTCGAGTCAGAAAAAGAATGGAAGCTAGTGAATAAAAAGAGGAAATAATGCGGCAATATGCAAGCCTTACCGCAACATTTGAGTGAAGTCTTGCGGGCTATATAGTAGAATAGGGGTACATTTTTATCAAAGGAGCCTATTATGTACCCAGCTAATATGAATATTGCCAGTTTTGACCCCGAATTATGGCAAGCTATGGAAGATGAGGCTGTCAGACAAGAAGAACATCTTGAGTTAATCGCCTCAGAAAATTATGCCAGCCCCCGGGTCTTAGAAGCACAAGGTTCTCTACTGACTAATAAATACGCCGAAGGTTATCCGGGCAAGCGTTATTATGGCGGTTGTGAATTTGTCGATATCGCTGAAAATTTGGCTATTGAACGCGTGAAAGCATTATTCAATGCCGGTTATGCCAATGTGCAACCCCATTCAGGCTCACAAGCCAATGCCGCAGTTTATTTAGCCTTATTAGAACCAGGTGATGTGGTTTTAGGCATGAGTCTTGCCCATGGCGGACATTTAACCCATGGATCTCCTGTCAACTTTTCTGGCAAACTTTATAAATTCGTCAGCTACGAATTAGATCCTAAAACCGAGCAAATTAATTATGACACTATCCGGGAATTGGCCCACAAACATAAACCCAAATTACTAGTCGGTGGCTTTTCTGCTTATTCACGCTTTATTGATTGGCAAAAAATGCGTGAAATTGCAGATGAAGTAGGTGCTTATTTTATGGTAGATATGGCCCATGTTGCAGGTTTAGTTGCAGCCGGTCTTTATCCTAATCCTGTACCGATTGCGGATGTGACTACATCCACCACCCATAAAACTTTACGCGGACCCCGTAGCGGTATTATCCTTTGCCGTGAAAATGGCGAAATCGCAAAGAAAATAAATTCAGCAGTATTTCCTGGCAATCAAGGCGGCCCATTAATGCATGTGATTGCTGCAAAAGCGGTCGCGTTTAAAGAAGCTGCGCAGCCGGAATTTAAAACCTATCAACAACAAGTGGTTAAAAATGCTAAAGTCATGGCAGATACTTTTATCGCCCGTGGTTTTAAAGTCGTCTCTGGCGGCACAGATAATCATTTATTTTTAGTGGATTTACGCAATAAAAATATCACCGGTAAAGATGCAGAAAGTGCTTTAGGCCGTGCTTATATTACTGTTAATAAAAATTCTATACCAAATGATCCAACATCACCATTTATCACAAGTGGCATTCGCATTGGCACACCCGCAATGACTACACGTGGCTTTAAAGAAGAACACGCAAAATTAATTGCGAATTTAATGTGTGATTTATTGGAAGATGCAAATAACCAAACATTGATTGAACAAACCAAGCAAAAAATATTGGAATTGTGTCTGCAATTTCCAGTGTATGTAAAATAGGGGATATTATGCACTGCATTTACTGCAGCGCGCCTGATACGCGCGTAATTGACTCAAGACTGGTAGGCGATAATGGCGAGCAAGTCAGAAGACGCCGTGAATGCGTGCGTTGTTTAGAGCGCTTCACCAGTTACGAAACTGCAGAATTAATGTTGCCACGCATTATCAAACGTGATGGCTCGCGCACCCCTTTTGATGAAGAAAAATTGCGCCGCGGCTTTTTACGCGCACTTGAAAAACGCCCAATTGGTTCTGAACAAGTTGAAAAAGCCATTTCACGTATTCGTAAAAAATTACAAGGTTCGGGCGAGCGCGAAGTACAATCGTTGTTAATTGGCGAGTGGGTGATGCAAGAATTAAAGAATATCGACCAAGTCGCTTATGTGCGTTTTGCCTCAGTGTATAGAAGTTTTGAAGATGTCCATGCATTCCAACGAGAAATTGCGAGCTTACAAGAAGATTAAATGTTTAATGAAAACGATAGAGCATGGATGATGGAGGCAATAGCGCTTGCCAAAAACGGAGTTTACACCACCCGCGAAAATCCACGCGTAGGCTGCGTATTGGTTAAAAATGGTGAAATAATTGCAAAAGCGTGGCATGAATTTCCAGGCGGTCCACATGCGGAAGTCAACGCTTTAGCAAAAGCAGGTGAAGAGGCAAAAGACGCAACCTGTTATGTTTCACTATCGCCTTGCACACATTTTGGTAAAACCCCACCTTGTTATGAGGCATTAAAAACAGCAGGTATTGCCAGAATAATTGCGGCAACTCGCGATCCAAATCCTCTTGTGGATGAACTTGAAAATGTTGAATATGATTTATGTCAAGATGAAGCACAAGCTTTAAATCCAGGATTTTTTATGCGTATGCAACAGCAGCGTCCATTTATCCGCTTAAAAACAGGTATGAGTCTGGATGGTCGCACCGCTATGGAAAATGGTCAAAGCCAATGGATTACCGGCACAAAAGCACGCGAATATGTACAAAAAATCCGCGCACAAAGCTGTGCCATTTTAACCGGCATTAATACAGTTTTATTAGATAATCCTAAATTAACCGTGCGTGATGAAACAATATTAGCAACTCCGCATTTTAAACAACCGGTAAGAGTGATTTTAGATACTCATTTACGTATGCCACTTGATGCAAAATTATTTGATGAAAAAAGTGAGATTTGGATTTATACAGCAGCGCAAAATAATGACAAAATAAAACAATTACAAGATAAAGGCGCAAAAGTATTTATGATTGCGCAGAATAAAACACACTTAGATTTACATGAAGTGCTAAAACATTTAGCCGAACAAAAAATCAATGAAGTATTAGTC
>JBEKTV010000118.1:0-4521 GCA_049515675.1 Gammaproteobacteria bacterium
AAGCACTAACAAACTTATATTGATCTCAAACATCGTGGGCGAAAGATTTTTCGCCCCTACAGGGGGTCCATTTAAACAAAGTTATATGCTATCATTTATCCATTTCACGGATAACACAATGATTGACAAAGTCGCAAAACTTACTATCGATAACACACCAGAAATTGATTTACCCATTTATAAGGCCACTTATGGTCCTGAGCTCATTGATGTTGCTGCCTTAACTAAACATCAATTTTTTACTTATGATCCTGGTTTTACTTCAACAGCGGCCTGCAAATCTGCGATTACTTATATTGATGGTGATAAAGGTATTTTGTTACACCGTGGTTATCCTATTGACCAACTTGCTTTTAAAACCGACTTTTTAAGCACGGCTTATCTATTGCTTAAGGGTGAATTACCAAACGCGCAGCAATCTTTAGATTTCAAAAAAACCATTGCTTCACATATCAATCCACCAGATTTAATTAAACAATCTTTACAAGGTTTTGCCAAAGGCGCTCATCCTATGGCTATGTTGATTAGCCTTTTAGGTGCGCTTGCAGGTTATTATCATCCGATTAAAATCCGTGATGCTGCAGAACGTAAACAAGCCATTGAACAATTAATTGGCTGCATGCCTATGCTGGTTGCTTTAACTTATCAACATTATATGGGCAATAAACCTAATATGCCGCATGAAGATTTAGATTATGCGGCGCAATTTATGTATTTATTATTTGATGACTCAAGAAAAACCAATCCTGTTTTAAATAAAGCCATAGACCGTATTTTAATTTTACATGCCGATCATGAACAAAATGCTTCTACATCTACTGTGCGTTTAGCAGGTTCAACTTTAGCCAATCCCTACGCCTGTATTGCGGCAGGAACCGCAGCGTTATGGGGTACTGCGCATGGCGGCGCCAATGAAGCCGTGATTAAAATGCTGACTGAAATTGGTGATGAAAAAAATATTGGTGAATATATTGCCCGCGCAAAAGACCCCAATAGTAACTTTCGTCTAATGGGTTTTGGCCATAGGGTTTATAAAAACTACGACCCACGCGCCACCGTGATGAAGCAAACCTGCGATGAAGTTTTAGGTGAATTAGGTGAGCAAAATGATCCTTTATTTAAGATTGCCTTGCAACTGGAAAAAATTGCACTAGAAGATGAATATTTTATTAAAAGAAAACTTTATCCTAATGTTGATTTTTACTCCGGCATTATTTTACGTGCCATTGGTATTCCAACAGCCTTGTTTACCTCTATTTTTGCTTTAGCTAGAACCGTCGGCTGGCTCTCGCAATGGGCTGAAATGTTAGACGATAATGATTTTAAAATCGGCCGTCCTCGTCAGTGGTACACAGGACCTAAACAGCGAGACATTTAATTCATGAATCTACATGAAATCAGCGTCACCATTTTAACCAAAAGTAATCAAAAATATTTACCTGAAGTGCTGCAAGCATTAATTCCTTTTGGTGAGGTTGTGTTGTATGACAATGGCTCAACGGATAATACGCTTGAAATCGCCGCGCAATTTCCCAATGTCAATATTATGCGTGGTACTTTTGAAGGTTTTGGTCCAACCCATAATGAAGCGGTACGTTTAGCAAAATTTGATTGGATTTTATCTATCGATGCTGATGAAATTGTTTCTGAAGAATTAGCGAATGAACTTGCAAGCGCACAATTAGATCCTAAGGTGGTTTATTCTATTTCTAGTCATAATTATTTTAATGGTAAATGGATTAAAGGTTGCGGTTGGTATCCTGATAGAAAACTGCGCTTATTTAATCGTTTGACCACAAAATTTTCTGATGCGCAAGTGCATGAATCGGTAATCACCAAAGGTTTAAAAATACGTGCCCTGAAGGGACATCTTGTTCATTACTCATACGATACCATCAGCGATTTTTTACGAAAAATGCAAAATTATTCTACGTTATTTGCATCGCAATATTGCGGCAAGAGAAAATCATCTTTAGGTATTGCGATTGTGCACGGCGTTGCGGCATTTATTAAAAGTTATGTGATTAAAAGAGGATTTTTGGATGGCTTTGAGGGATTCGTCATTTCCGCTTACAATGGTCACACTGCATATTACAAATATTTAAAATTGCGGGAAGCAAACTTACGCATTCAAAGATCGTAACGCCTCAAGAATAGACTCAAGAATATCTTTGCCCTTACCTCTTGCCATATTTTCTTGTTCAGCAATTTCTTCTAATTCCGCATCATAACGCCAGCGTTGCAAAATTTCGATTTTTTGCTCGCGCGTTAAATCGCTCGCATGCAACACTTGCATAGGATTCTCAAATACCGCTGTGGGGTCAAGTAAGGCTTTTTTAATATCAGTCATGGTATTCTCTCCAGTATTTCTATAAGATAGGTGAAATGAAGACACGCATCAAGCCAAAAGGCTTTACTTTAATCGAAATTTTATGCGTTTTGCTAATCATCAGCGTGTTGGCGCTTATCGCCTACCCTAGTTATATGAATTACATTTATAAAGCCAATCGTTTGGATGCGGCTAATAGTTTGTATCACTTTCAAGCCTTATGGCAGAAATGCTTACTCAATACACCGGATGCACAAGCTTGTCTAGAATCCATAGGTCTTAGTTCATCACAAACGCAAACATCTTTATCAGCGCATTATCAAATCAGTGCCAATGTAGATGAAACTACAGTAATCTTTTTTGCAAAACCTATTTTATCGCAATCAAAAGATAGCACTTGTGCAGAATTTATATTAGATAGTTTAGGACAAATGAAAGCGTATGATCAGCATCAGCAAGATACGACTGTGCAATGTTGGTAAGATCAGGTAAGAATTTCATGAATAATTTCCGCTGCCACCTCAGGGCCGCGATATACATCTGCGGTTTGGCTGAAATTGTAGGCTTTTTCTTGTAAGTCATGCAATCTTGTTGGCGCTAATATTTCTTTGAATGCAGTATTTAATTTTTCTTGTGAAAAAGGATCATGAATCACCTGTCCTGCGACGGATTCTTCTACATAATGGGCATAACCACAGGCTTGCGTAGTCAATACTGGTACGCCTGCAACCAAGGCTTCTAATAATACCGTTCCGGTTAACTCTAAATGCGCGGGATGTAATAATAAATCGGCTTGCCTTAATAATTCCGGCACGTTTTCACTCGCGCCAATAAATTTGATCTGGTCTTTCAAATTTAATTGCTTAATTAAATGATGATAAAAAAATAAACTATCATCGCCAACTATCCATAATTGTGTAGTCTTGCGTAAATCCTCGGGCAAACTACTTAACGCATACAACGCACGCTTCAAGCCCTTATTTCTAAAGCTAGAACCAATAAATAATACAATTTTGGGATCTGTTGCTAATTTTTCATTCCGCAATGTTGCCACACTTCTATTGCGATCAACACCAGGTGGTAACACATAAAAACGCTCTGCTTGTGTACCATAATGCTGCATAAAAATAGCTTGTTGGTCGCGTGACAATAATAAAATACGGGTTTTTTGTAGAGGCGAAAAAACCGCTTGTTGTAGCGTTTCATAAATTTTTTCACGCGGCAACAAAGATTTCCAACCCTGCGCTTTGGGTCTATAGGCCGCCGCTGCATAATAAATATCTAGGCCTGGCATTTTATCAAAACCCACAACCCCGTCATAATGGTGTTGTTTGATAAATGTTAAAACAAACTCTGCAAACTGCTTACTTTTTTGATGATTAGTCCACCCCCGCATGGGATGACAATGCACTTTAATACCAGGAATGCGTGGCCCTTGCCAAATTTGAGTAATTATCTCAACTTCATCACCGCGAGCGATACAGGCTTTAGCTACACGCACACAGTCACGCTGCAAACCGCTATAGGGATTATAAGTGAATAAACAAAAAAGCAGCTTCATAGATTTCCAAACAATGATAGAATAGTTAAATGTCATATTATACCAAAGTTAAAAATGAACTGCTGGCTAATCCTCGGACCTGGTTAATCACCGGTGTTGCTGGCTTTATTGGCAATCATTTACTGGCAAGCTTGCTGTCTTTAAACCAAAAAATCATTGGCTTAGATAATTTTGCTACCAGCTGCAAAGATGACCTTAAACGCACCTTGGCACAATTTACCCAAGAACAGCAAAAACTGTTTAGTTTTCATGAAGGGGATATTTTATCGCCGGAAACTTGCGCGCACGTCATGCACAACGTGGACATTGTTTTGCATCAAGCTGCGATGGCAAGCGTGCCATTATCTCTAGAACAACCTGCTATGGTTCATGCGGTGAATACCCAAGGTTTTTTAAATATTTTAATCGCAGCGGAAAAAGCAAAAGTAAAACGCATTGTTTATGCCTCTTCTTGCGCAGTTTATGGCGACTCTAAACAAATGCCTAAAACAGAAGACTTGCCTATCCAACCCTTATCACCTTATGCAGCAAATAAAGCCTGTAATGAAATTGATGCCTTTTCTTTTACAAAATCTTATGGTTTAGAAACTATGGGTTTACGTTATTTTAATGTCTTTGGTCCACATCAAAA
>JBEKTV010000119.1:0-4504 GCA_049515675.1 Gammaproteobacteria bacterium
TCAGACAGTTATATTGGTGCTGAAATTTTGGGTGATTACTATGATAAGCACCATCTCAATAATGATCTCATCAAAAATGCGATTCAATGCAATATTAGGCAGGATGAACTTGATCACATGAAAGCTGCCACTAATAAAACCCCTGAAGAACAAGAGTTATATAATTCGGCTCAAAAAAATCATAACGCTAGTGTTGATGAGCGAAAAAATAAAGGTGCAACAGTCCTTTTAACAATAACTCAACATTCAACTACTGAATTCGATGCGTATCTTATGAAAGCAAGAATCACATCCATGAAAGGCAAAAAAACAGATCAATATAGTTTTGCGCCAACACGTCACCAACTTAAAATGGATGTCCTTAATGCCGCAGAAAAATTACTATCCAAAGACGGTTGGAATAACGATAATTATGGCGGATTTTTAATAGCTCAAAAACAATACAATGAGTCGTTCAAAAATCCAAACTCATCCTGGCTCTCATCTGCTACTAGTGCACCGCAGGCAACACCTGTCAACCAACAAGAAATCATCAAAATGCTTGAGCAATCTAGTCATAAGACAGATAAGCTTTTAGCTCAACTTTATCCCTTGGTAGATAAATTAGCAGAAATCAAATCAGCTGATAAACAACCAACTTTCGTTGCCAAAAAATAATAAACCCCTTACACTATTCATAAGCTGAATTTAAGAGGTTTATCATGCCTGCAAAAAAAAAGACCGCATTTAACTTTGAACACTCATTAGCCGAGCTTGAAACCATAGTCAAAAGTATGGAAACCGGCGATTTGACTTTAGAGCAATCTTTACAACAATTTGAGCAAGGCATGAAACTTTCTGTGCTCTGCCAAGAAGCACTTACTGTGGCTGAACAAAAAGTAGAATTGTTAGTAGAAGATGCGCAGGGCCGTTTAGAAACTGAAGATTTTTATGAAGATGATGATGAATAAGAGTCTATCGCCATTTTTACAACACTATCAACAGCGGATAGATCAAAAACTCAAAGATTTATTTGCAACATTGCCTGCCCCCAGTGAACGTTTACGTGATGCCATGCAATATAGTTCGCTCGTAGGTGGTAAACGTTTACGCGCGTTATTAGTATATGCCACAGGTCATAGTTTTAATTTACCGCCTGAATATGTAGATACCCAAGCCATTGCCGTTGAACTTATCCATTCTTATTCTCTAGTGCATGATGATTTGCCGGCTATGGATGATGATGATTTACGCCGTGGACAAGCGTCTTGTCATAAAGCTTTTGATGAAGCCACCGCAATTTTAGCAGGTGATGCGCTACAAACATTGGCTTTTGAGCAGCTGTCAAAACCAAATGCACAATTAGCACCCGCACAACAATTACGTATGATGCATATTTTAAGTACTGCTTCCGGTATACAAGGTATGGCCGGTGGACAAGCATTGGATTTGGCCTCTATTGGGCAAAAAATGAATATTCAAACTTTGCAGCAAATCAATGAATTAAAAACCGGCGCGCTAATTGTTGCCTGCGTGCATTTAGCATTGGCAGCCAGTTTAAATGTCACCAATACACAACTAGAACACATGCATTTTTATGCCGAAAAAATGGGCTTGGCATTTCAAGTGCAAGATGATTTGTTAGATGTGTTAAGCGATGAAAAAACCATGGGCAAAAAAACGGGCAAAGATGCAGCGCGCAAAAAGCCGACTTATCCTGCGGTAATAGGTGTGGAAAAATCTAAACAGTTGCTTGCGAATTTAAAAAATGAAGCGATTGGTCATTTGCATGCAGCAGTGCCACATGATGTTTATTTGCATGAGTTAACGCGCGTGATGATTCATGCGGGTCTAATTGAATAGTTTAAAAGAAAAATACGGTGTTTTGGCATCAACTTCTTTATGAATGTTTTGCATAGCATTAAATACAGGTGTTAGCGGTTTGCCTTGAGTTTCTTTAGATGCTACGTCCTCAACATATCCATATAACCCTAAAGTGATTACTCCAAGAATTGCTCCAGCTTCCCATAAGTAAGCAGCGATTGCAGCAACACCTAAAAATCCTGCAGCTGGAGGGAAAACTAAACAAAATAAGCCCACGGAGATAATGGCTAATATGCCTAGCATAGCGTAAGCGAGATCATAATTTCCATAGGGTATCGCCATTGTAGTCTCAACTTCTTTGATCAGCATTAAGTACTGAGATGGATCAGGTTTGTCACCACACATCGCTGTACTTGCTGTTATAACGCGGGTTAATAATTCCGTATTTTTATCTCGAGCTTCTTGTGTAATGCTATCTAATGCATTTTTTAATTCTACTAATAAAAGATTATTTTTTTGTTTAAGTTCTTTATATTGAGCATTATAAACATTATTACTTTGCATTTTCGCCACTATATTTGACAAATTATTTGCAAGAGCAACATGTTTTTTAGGTAAGAATTTACCATTTGGGATAGATTCCCATGTTTTTTTTGTCTCGTTATATTTAAACACTTGGATAACGCAGAAATCTTTTGGCAGATAGTAATATGATTTCTTACCAATGTCATTACTAGGTTTAATATAAAAATCTTTTTCGATTAAAATGCAATATTTTTCATTATTATGAGTTTTGAATATTCGCGTTGCTTTTCCCGCATGAATTTCCGGGATTTCTATAATAGTCGCTGAGTTAGAACTTGTCTTGCTTATTAAAGCTTTCATACGCTTTAAATATTCTATAGTTCCAAATCCTGCAACAGAACCTATATCAAGATTAAAACAGTTAGAAGTAGGAGCGGTTTCATCAGCAGAAGTATATTGAAGTTCTCCGCTCCCATGTATGAATGTGTCAATTATTCCTCTACCATGCGTAAGATTTTCATTAGCTCTATCATTGCTACCAGTATTTGCAGATGTATCATCAATTTCAATCGCTTGAAAACCGTACGCATCAAGTGCAGCTGGCGCATGATCAGCCAATAATTTTTCTGGTAAATTTTGTAATCCAAGCATGGGATTTGTAATTAAAGCATTAGCCTGTTCAACATATTCCTCTGGCGCATAACTGCCCTCAGGTTTCCAACCTTCACCCTCTTTTTTATAGACATGCACTACATCATAGGGAAGTTGTTCAATATAATTACGTTTACTTTTAAAAGAAACACTTTCTACTATGTATAGATAACCTAGATTTTCATTATAAATACGTACAAATTTTGCTAATACGCTTCCCTCGTCTGTTGGGATGGAAGGTTTTAACCTGTAAGCCAAACCAGTGACGTGGTTTGCTGAATAATCTCCAGCTGGTAATGAATCAGTTGTTGAATAATGTTGATATGCTGAAGCATTTGCTGCAAGAATATATGTTTCATTGCCACGAGCATGTGATGCCCAGCCCTCAGGATCTTTAGTAAGTTCTAAATTTAAATTTATACGCCTACAATTCAAACTGCCTAGCAGTTCTTCCGATCGATTTTGTAGTTGTGATTGAATTATGCGCTCTGCAATCTCATTATTACCCGCTGATATTTGAATTAATTTTGCTTCTTGATCTGATGAGGATTGACGCCGTTGATGTGTTGCTTCGGCGTCTTCAAGATATTTAGCAAATGAATTCATGGCGGCAGCTAATGCTGGATTCTCACCAAATGATTCTTTAACCTCTTCAATAAGAAGTAGATATGAAAAAATATCTTCGTCATTAATGCTCGCAATACGTTTTTCAAGATCATGCGTTGTACTCACCAGGTTAGATAAAATTTTTATTTTTGATTCATCTAATTCATCAGCTTTTATTCCACCCAGTGCTTCGTGAATGGCTTTATATTCGTTAGAAGCATCAAATAACAGCATGTCACTAGAGGCTGTAAAAAAATGATATAAAGCTATCTGTTTTGGATTTTTTAAAATAGATAAAATAAATACATCCATCACTTCTGATAATTCAACTCCAGCACCAGCATAAATATTATTTCCAGATGCTTTAACTCTTGCGATTAATTCAATATATTGTAAAATATCAACTAAAGTAATATATTTATATTTTTTTAATTTATTTGTTTGTCTTTGTATTTCATTTAATAGTGCATGATATGTGTTGTCAGTGTCATTGCCATTGATATCTAAAATCATTTCGGCAATAATGACATAATCTAAAGGCGTGCTTTCTTCATTGATTGCCAAGCTTTTATCAATAAGTGTTATGTAAGGTTGGTAATCATCTCTATATTCTTTTTGTTTTTCACTCAGAATGGCTACAACAGCGTTTTTTTGTTTATCTGAAATTCCTTTGATGGGTTTTTTTGATTGCAACTGTGCAAGTTTGTTTTTAAAAACAATCAATTCATTTTGCTGAATATCTTCCGCGCCACGCACTATAATACTTTTTGGGTCTTTTAAATACTCCGCTGCTATTTTTCAAAAGACTTCTGGATCATACATATACTTAAACACAATATTATTATCTGAAGCTTCAAAAACTGTCTTTAAATAAAATAAGTCTTAATTATTAAAACCATATTATGCATATGCACATGTT
>JBEKTV010000120.1:0-4487 GCA_049515675.1 Gammaproteobacteria bacterium
TCCGCAACAGCGACCCGCACGGCTTATTTTGTGGATTTAATTAAAGATACCAAGACCATTATATTAGACACGCGTAAAACTATTCCTGGCCTTCGTAGCGCGCAAAAATACGCGGTACGTGTGGGTGGCGGTACTAATCATAGACAGGGTTTATATGATGCGATTTTGATTAAGGAAAATCATATTAAAGCTTGCGAGTCGATTACTAAGGCCATACAAGCAGCTCGAGCGCAAGTTGATATTAAAGTCATGATAGAAGTTGAGAATCTTGCAGAATTAGCAGAAGCGATTGCTGCTGGCGCTACTCATATTATGCTAGATAATTTTTCTATTCATCATATGATTGAAGCAGTAAAAATAAAACCTGAAACTGTAAAGCTTGAAGCATCCGGTGGTATCAATGAACATAATATCCACGAAGTTGCGCAAACGGGTGTGGATTATATTTCTCTTGGCACTTTGACTAAAGACATTAAAGCAATTGACCTGTCGCTTTTATTTAAACATTTTTAAGTGAGACTTGAAAGCTTGTTCGCGGGTATAAAGTTTTTCATAAATCTCAGCGCTTGATCCACCTTTTTTTATTATATTTAATATTTCGTCACCGTCAGGATTGGCAGGATCTTCTGTTTTCCGCACAGGATCTAAGTTTAAAATATAATTATTCAATAGTCTACCTTGTGTGGAAATATCAATGACGGTATCATCCATTTCTCCAAGTAAAAACAAAGTACCGTTAGCCGCTTGCGCAAGCCCTGGCATTTTATCAATCTTCATAATGAGTTCATTAAATGTTGTAGTGAATAATTTTTTATCGATTTTTTTAACCTTACCAGGCTTAAGGTGCGAATAAATTTCATTAATCTTAACATGGAATTTAAGCACATTTTTTAAAAAATTAATTTTGACATTATCGAGTGTTAGATATTGAAGACGTCCCTCATCTACTTTAAGTAGCTCTTCAACTACTTTTGTAAATAAATGGGGATCCCATGTTTTACTTTGCGCTAATGTAGCTTGAGCGCTATTTAAAGCAGCAAACTTTTGTTGTTGTACTTTTGATTGCTTCCATTTACCTGCTGCATAAACTGTAGCTAATAAACTTGTTGAGCCCGTATAGGCATGCCAAGGCTGCCATCCTAAAAATCTATTCAGTATATAACCTGTGACACATGAATATAAAGCCAAAACAAGCATTTGTAGCATAATTAACTGCACATTTACGGATGGATAATATTGCGCAGGAATAGTGAATGATGTAAAGGTTCTTTTGGGCAGTGTTTGCGTTTCTACACAGATTGTTTGAGCTGGTCTTATTTTTTCTTTTTTATACAAAAATGAAAAATCTGACCCAACATCTTTACTCGTAGCCTCAAGGCTACCCTGATATTGTGCAGCAATCTCATGTAAAATAACTTCAAGATTTTTGCCTGCCAATACTTGTTTATGATTTTCTATAAAATATAAAATTGTACGTAGGAAAATTATCTGCGGCTCATTGGAGTTAAAATAGCCGTTAGGCTTATTAGGCGTTTCATCATAAACCTTAACCAGTTCAAGAAATGATTTAATCTGCCAGCTGGCATCCTCTATCAGTGTTTTTTTTGCATTTCTTAATGGCTTTAGTTCTTCATTACGTTTGGTTCTTGCAGCTTCTTCTTCTAGTTTTTTAAGCGCTTCGTATTCTTTTTTCTCTTTTTCTTTTTCTAATTTTTCAGCTAGCTTTTGTTTTGCACGCTCAATATTGGCTTTCCTTATTTCTGCTTTTTCAAGCTCTAATCTTTCCCTTTCTCTTTGTGCTTCAGCTTGCCGCCTTTGATTTTCTTCTGCTTGTTGTCTTGCAAGGTCAGCTTGTCTTTGCGCTTGTTCATGTTCTTGTCGTTTTTGTTGTTCCTCTGCTTTTTGCAACTTTCTTGCTTCTTTTTTTTCTGCCTTTTCTTTGAGTAGCGCTTCTCTTTGTTGCTGTTCCATAGCGATACGTGCTCGTTCTGCTTCAGCGATTCGTGCTTGTTCTTCTGCAAGCTTACGTGCTTGTTCCTCCTCAGCAAGACGTGCGCGTGCTTGTTCTTTGATTCGCTCTTCTTGCGCCTTACGTTCGTCTTCTGCTTTTTTAAGTTTCAGCATTAAATTATCATTTTTAGCAGTGATGGTTTTAAACAATAATTTACTATGCTGGGGAAATGCCTGCGGCAATTGTGGATATATGGGAATAAGGTTTAATACTTCCTGGAATACTTTGGCAGGAGCGGTCATGGGATCTTTTTCGTCGTATTGTTCCCAGAATTCAGCTAAAAACATACCTTGTATTGTAACTTGATCATTTTCTTGTTGTTTTGCTAATTCAATCTTATATTCGCTAAGGGCAGTGTCAGCACCGGTAATAGCTTGCTTTATGCGTGCTTTCCACTCAAATACTCTAAACATTAGCCATTCCTTATTTGAATAATTTTTGGGCATTATACCACAAAAGTTATCCTACCAAACCATGTTTATTGGCTTAGTTAAGACCAAAGCTGTTCGGCTATGACTTGTGCTTGCTGGAGTTCTTCTAATGTATTGATTTCTAGGGTTTTATGAGGGGTAATACAAACACGAATGCGAAAGCCATGTTCTAGCACTCGCAGTTGTTCTAGCTTTTCTGAGAGTTCTAGCGGGGTTTGAGACAGGCCAGTAAACTTAAGCAAAAAGTCTCTGGTAAACGCATATAAGCCTTGATGATGATAAACCGGCAAATCTTCTATCATTTCGCGCCGATACGGAATAGGCGCGCGGGAAAAATATAAGGCATTATCAAATTGGTCGACTATGACTTTTACAAAATCTGGGCTTTGATATTGTTTCTCAAAATCTAAGGGATTTGCAAGCGTAGTCATACCTGGGCGCTCGCCATTTAAATAAGGCTCAACTAATGCCGTTAACATTTCACTGGTCACAAAAGGTTCATCGCCTTGTAAATTGACAATAATATCCATGTCTTTATATTGGCGCGCAACAAAGGCAACGCGATCACTGCCAGTTTCAATATTGGCATCAGTCATGATCACAGTACCGCCCGCATGTTTGATAACCTCTGCAATTTCTTCGCTATCGGTTGCGACCACAACTTCTGAAAATACTGGACATGCTTTTGCCGCTTCATAAGTGCGCAAAACCATAGGTTTTCCTGCGAGTAATGATAAGGGTTTACGTGGTAATCGCGTGGAACCTATGCGCGCAGGAATCACACATAACATTTTGAGCATTTACTTTTTCTCTTCACGTTTGCGGTAAATAGCGATGATTTTGCCGATTTGAACAATTAATTCTGCGTGTTGCACTTCACAAATGGTTTTAATCATTGCATCGCGAGACTCATGATCAGGTGCATTTAATCGCACTTTAATTAATTCGTGGGTATTTAAGGCCATATCAATTTCTTTTTGCACGGCATCAGTTAAACCTTTAGCGCCCAATAACACGACTGGCTCTAAGACGTGGGCCTTTTGTTTTAACTGTTTGAATTTTTCGGGTGATAATGACATTTAGATTAATCTTTTAGAGAAAGGCCATTATAATTCTGGCCCTTACTCAAAGTCAATAAGCCTTATTTAAACAAGATAGTTTGCAAATCCCCTGGCATGAGCTCTGTCACCGTAACCGGCTCTTGGGTAAATTGCACTACCATCACTTCAATAGGTTGTCTTCCGGTATTTACATCCGTATGAAATCCTGTGGGGGTATCAGCAGGCAAAAATAATGGCTTGCCAATATGCAATGGATAATCTGTAACCTCGCCATTACTATCACGACGCCGCAAAACACCTTCTGTCAGTGGAATCACAACACGTGCATATTCATGTCTATGCACATGAATGCCGGGTTTACCTTCATGCTCAGGCGGTATTGTGGTTTTCCAGATAAGAATATTATCGCCAGCAACATTGACTTTCATTTCTAAATCCCGATATCCGCTGCTCATAGGAATTTTGGTGAAAGCTTTATAGGAATAAGGCACAGCTAAACCTAAAAATACGCCGAATAATATGAATAAAATTGATTTGGAATGATGCTTCATCGAAGACTCCCTTCAAATAATGTTTTATTGATTGTAGCTATTATTTTAAAGTGAGTAAATCATGTCGTTGGATAAATAACGGGTGAATTTATCACCCGTTACTTCTCTACCCTTTAATTACTGAAATCATGTATCCAAATACTAACTGGACTAGCAAAACTATTATAATATGAGCAGTTGCTTACATTGCCTCCGCTGATGGTACATTTATGAATAACCTTATTAACATAGTCAGGAATATATCCGTAATTGTTACCATTAACGGTCTGCATAAATAAATTATTCTGACCTACATAAGTTGGTATGTAAAGTCCGTCCCCTCCTGCAACGCCACATGCAGGTGTACTACTTAAGTTTGTGCAAGAATAAAGTGTATTGTTAGTAGCGCCGTCATACTGCATTACAAATAGATAATTACCATTAAGATCACTTC
>JBEKTV010000121.1:0-4438 GCA_049515675.1 Gammaproteobacteria bacterium
TCGCTGATCCTTGGTTATCATTACAAGGCATTTATTCACATTTTGCAACAGCTGATAAGCCAAATGATCCGAATACTTTACAACAAATTAAAACATTTGCGGCATTTACAGCGCCTTTAAAAGCGCGTTATCCAGATTTGATTTGTCATTTAGCCAATTCTGATGGCGTGATTTATTATCCACAGAGTTATTTTGATATGGTAAGGCCTGGCATTTTAGCCTTGGGTTATGAAAATGGCGCTGCTAGCTTGCCACAATTTGCTGAGATAAAACCGTTTTTTTCGCTCAAATCACGGGTTTCGTTTTTCAAAGTGGTTGCACAAAATAGTGGCGTGAGTTACGGCCATGCCTATAAAACAAAAAAACAAACTCGCATCGTAACAGTTCCTATTGGTTATGGTGATGGTTATCGGCGCGCATTATCGAATAAAGGCAGTGTGCTTATTCGCGGTAAGCGTTATCCCATTGCCGGCACCATTTGCATGGATCAGTTTATGGTAGATATTGGTCAAGACGAAGCTTATGTGGGTGATGAAGTGACGCTGATTGGCACCGACCATAACGAAACCATTTCTGTGAATGATTTAGCACAGCTTTGTGACACTATTGCGTATGAAATTCTTTGCGGATTTAATAATCGTATCGTAAGAAAATACACTGAATAAATTTTGTTCTTTGCTATCAATGGATGTCTTGTATTTTTATGGATGTCTAATATTTTGGAGAATGCGATGATTGTTGCGGCGATACAGATGACTTCGAAAATGGATTTAGCAGAAAATTTATTGATGACCCAGACATTGTTGGAAGAAGCTAAAGCAAGAGGGGCGATACTTGTGGTTTTGCCAGAAAATTTTGCTTTATTGGGGCAGGGGCCTGATTTTAAAAAAGCGCGGCTTGAGATTCAGGAAAGTTTAGGGGTTGGGCCGATCCAGGCTTTTTTAGCAAATAACGCTAAGCGTTTAAATATCTGGATAGTTGCTGGCACAATTCCCATTAAAAGCGCAGATCCCATGCGACCTTACGCGAGTTGTTTGGTTTTTAATGATAAAGGTGAGTGTGTTTCGCAATATAACAAAATTCATTTGTTTGATGTGGTGTTGAGTGATAGTGAACAATACCGGGAGTCTGATTCGATTACTCCAGGTAAAGAGGAAATTGTCGTGGCAACGCCTGCAGGCAAAATTGGTTTGAGTATTTGTTATGATGTGCGGTTTCCTGAATTTTATCGCAGCTTGGTCAACAAAGGTGCAGAAATTCTAACTTTGCCTGCGGCTTTTACTTTAACAACGGGTCGCATGCATTGGGATGTTTTGATAAAAGCGCTTGCGATTCAACAATTTTGTTATGTGATTGCTGCAGGACAAACAGGTGTTCATGGCATGGGGCGACAAACTTATGGGCATAGTGCGATTATTTCACCCAAAGGTGAAGTGCTTTCTCAACTACCAGAGGAAGTCGGTGTGATTACTGCAAATATAGATTTACATGAATTAGCTGACTATCGAAAAAGAATTCCTGCGCTTTTGCATCAATAATATAAGACATCCACAAAAATATATGACAGCCACATTTCTTGGTTTTTAGATTTGTGGATGTCTATTATTAACCATTCAGAATTTATGGGTGTCATATATTTTTGTGGATGTCTTCTATTCCCTTGCTTTTCAATTTTCTATGAGCTAATTTAAACTTAATATACTCATAAGCCAAGGAGCGGTTCATGTTATTTAAAAAATTTACACCAGTTTTGTTATCTTCCACGCTTGTTCTTTCTGCAAATGCATTTGCATATGAAGAAATAATCGAAGACGGTTATGCCCAATTTAGAATCGGTGGCGGTGTGACTTGGTTGCATGGCGAAGGTTCTGAAATTGGAATTACTTCTACCTCTTCTAACGGTATGGAATTTACTGAAGTAGATACATTAACCGAAAGCACTTCTGATCATGTAACGGCCTTGGGTACGATAGGTGTGGGTTATGTGATTCCTTTTGATCCTGATTCTGATGAAGACTTTATATGGTTCCCCGGCATGATTATCAGTCTTGATGCGACTTATCAATTTGAAACTGAATTAACTGGCGATGTTTATGGATATCGCGATCCTAACTACGATGATTTTACTTATGTATACGGCATTCAAAACACCAATCTATTAGCAAATTTAACTCTAGGTATAGCCGAATATGAACGCTGGACCTTATTTGCAATCGGTGGTCTTGGTATTGCCTGGACTTGGGTAGAATATACGGAAACACCAAAAGTAGGTGTGAATGGCTTTATCACTGAATTAGATTCACATGCAAATACCACATTTGCATGGCAAGCTGGTGGTGGCGTTGGGTTTGAAATAATGCCAGAGCTTGATGTGACGCTCACATATCTTTATACCGATTTGGATAAAGTGCAAACATCTTCAAATCTTAAAACAGAAGATAACTTGCATGGCACAAATCAATACGTTTCAACAACACCAGAATTTGAGTAGAGCGAACAAAGTGTAGTGCTCGGCTTGCAATGGAATTTTCTATAATACAGGAGAAAGGGATTTATTATGAAAACTAAAAACTATTTATTATCTATCGTTTTAGGACTAATCGCATTTGCTGGATTTGCGCAAGCAAATGATTCTAATCCATTAGTATTTGTATCTATCCCTGAGATTCCAAGCTCTGCGCCAACCAGTGGAGATCTAGCATGTTATCCATATTTGATTAAAAATGAGTTGAATAGCGACTCTTTACCACTTGATATCTCGCTTGTGCCTAATACTGATGCGAGAATAAGTATTGTTTCTAATGTGCCGGTTGAATGTTTGATTCCAGCACAGCCTATTTGTGGACATGAATTAAAGCCTGGTCAATCATGTACAATACTTGTGGAAGTAAACCCAGCAAATGATACTACTCCAAGTCAAAGCACAGAAATATTAACTATTGAATACAGTCCTCGTTATAATCCATTAGAAAGTCCTATTGTGATTGATTTTATTGAGCCTGCGCCTGCTATTTTACAGATTACTTCTCCAATACCTAATCCTCCAGCGCAAGTAATACTGGGCGATGCTGCTATTCCATTCGAATATATAGTCACTAACATAAGTGATGAGCAATCTGCAGCAACTATTACCGCAAGCATTACACAACTAATACCTAATAACCCCTCGGAGCATTTTGTGGATTTTGTTTTGCCAGCGACAGATTTACCTGCCTGCGATGGCTTAGCATTATTACCGCCTGGTGATAGTTGCTATATCCAGTTACAAGTAGTAGCCACAGATCCTCATACAGTTGGAATACAATTTGGTTATCAACTTGAAGTTAAATATGAGGGTCTCGGTGACACGTATCCATTGTTAACCAATATTGAGTTTGTAGTGATACAACCACCTGCATTTTTGAATTTCGTAGCCTTTCCTGATAATCTTCCCGCTACAGTACCGCAAGGAAATACTTCTCCACAGTTCACATTTACGATTGAGAATTTTGGCTCTGTCGACGCAGATATTGGAACTATAACAAATAGTATTTCATTTGTTGATCAAGTCATTTCTGGAGCTGACGATTGTAGCGTTTACTCTTATACGCTTCCTCCAAACGAGACATGTACTGTTACACTACAAATTGATGCAACATCTGCCGACACAGGTATTTATGAAAATATACTACAAATTCCATACCAAAATTCAAGCACAAGCCCGCTCCAAGATGTGTTTTCTTTCGCAGTAATTGAAGAAAGTGTAGATGTGCCAGTTTTGCAATTGTCTTGTGAAACAATCGATCCGATTGAAATCCCTGATACAATTATCGAGACTTGCACTTTATCAAATGTTGGTAGCGGAACTGCGATGAGCCTTGACCCAGTTTTAGACTTGGATTACGGCTTTATCACAATGACAACGCCAGTAGGCGCTTGTCCAGGAGAACCATTTAATCTAATTGCTGGTGGCTCTTGTACATTGAACTATACTATTTCTCCTACAGTGGTTGGTACATCTACGCAAACAGTTTCTATTACGTATGAAGTTGTGCCGACTATTTATGCTACAGTAACTGGAGATATTGATTTCTATGCTTATGAAGCAAACCCTGGTCGTGTTTATGTAACGCAATTTGACCCACTGTTTATTTTAAATCATGTATATACTTTCACTATTAATTCGAATGGTACGCTAAATTATGAAAGTTATAAGTATATTGATGGTGTAACCTCTGTTGATTTCAGTACAGGAGGAACAAATTATGCTTATACATCTGCAGTTCTTGATCTATTTAATGATCCTGTGCAAAGATGTACCCTCCCAGATCTTGCATCTTGTACAACACCATCAACTTTAACAAATGCAAGCTATGGATATTTTATTAAATTCTATAAGCCAACAATTGCATTATTGGATGATCCTTTTAATAGGAAAGTAAAAACATGCGCTGTAAAC
>JBEKTV010000122.1:0-4409 GCA_049515675.1 Gammaproteobacteria bacterium
AAATGTTGTTTATGCAAACAACAAAAATTAATAAATTGCATCAAATATAAAAGATATAAAAAGATAATTGTTAATGCGCTTCATCCCAATTATCACCAACCCCCGCATGCGCAAGTAATTCCACACCTAAATTAGCCGCCTTAGCCATTTTGGAAATTAGAATAGGGGTGAGGGTTTCTACCAGTTCTGTTTTCACTTCAAACACCAATTCATCGTGTACTTGCATAATCATGCGCGCATCAATTTTTTCAGCGAGAAAATAATGATCAATAATAATCATGGCTTGTTTGATAATATCCGCGGCTGTGCCTTGTAATGGTGCATTAATGGCGGCGCGCTCAGCTGCTGTGCGTTGCATCGCATTGCGCGAATTAATTTCGGGTAAATATAAACGCCGGCCGAAAAATGTTTCCACATAACCTTGGTTGTGCGCAAGATTACGAGTGTTTTCCATATATTCTTTTACTTTTGGATACCGATGAAAATAAGTGTCAATGTATTCTTTGGCTTCATGACGGGAAATATCTAATTGCTTTGCTAAACCAAAAGCTGACATGCCGTAAATTAAACCAAAATTAATAGCCTTGGCATTGCGCCTATGTAGCGGTGTTACTTCTTCTGGTTTTAAATTAAATACTTCTGCCGCAGTTGCAGAGTGAATATCTAAACCATGACGAAAAGCTTTTTGCAAACCAGGATCATCAGCTAAATGCGCCATAATACGTAATTCAATTTGCGAATAATCTATGGCCACAATTTTATAGCCAGGCGGCGCAATAAACGCTTGACGAATTTTACGACCTTCCTCAGTGCGCACTGGAATATTTTGCAAATTAGGATCAGACGATGACAGGCGCCCGGTTGCGGTCACGGCTTGATGATATGAAGTATGAATGCGCCCCGTTTTACCTTGAATTTGCTCGGGTAATTTATCAGTGTAGGTTGATTTTAATTTGCTTAAACTTCTATATTCTAAAATTAATTTCGGTAGCGGATAATCATGGGCTAACTCTTGTAGTACTGCTTCGGATGTTGAGGCTTGACCAGTAGGTGTTTTTGCGGTGGTTGGTAATTTTAATTTATCAAATAAAATCGCTTGTAATTGTTTGGGTGAATCAATATTAAAAGTCTCGCCTGCAAATGCGTAAATTTCATTTTGCAAAATGTGAATACGCTGTTCTAAATCTTTACTTTGTGCGCGTAATAATTCAGCGTCAACTAAAACACCAGTTCGCTCAATGCGTGCTAATACAGGTACTAGCGGCATTTCAATGCTCTCAAATACTTCTTGTAATTTAGGATCGGCAGAAATTTTAGGCCAAAGTGTTTCATGTAATTGTAAACACACTTCCGCATCTTCTGCCGCATATTCACAGGCTTTGTCTAAATCTACTTGATTAAAGGTAAGTTGTTTTGCGCCCTTGCCAGCGACATCTTCAAATGTAATCGTGTGATGATTTAAATATTTTAAAGCCATGGCATCTAAATTATGACGCACGGCAGTTGGATTATAAACGTATGATTCTAACATGGTGTCATATGTTACGCCGCGAAGTTCAATGCCGTGATTAATAAATGTATTGATATCATATTTTAAATTTTGTCCGACTTTTGGTTTCAAGGGGTCTTCTAATATCGGTTTTAATTTTTGCAAAACCGTTGCTTCTGAAAGTTGTTTAGGTGCATCAAGATAATCATGGGCAAAAGGAATATAAGCACCTTCATGCGCAGAAACCGCAAGTGAAATACCAACAATTTGCGCATTAATCATATTTAAATCGGTGGTTTCAGTATCGATGGCAAAAACTTTCGCCGCTGAAATTTTGTTAAGCCAATTATCTAGATCATGTTCTGTTAAAACCAAATCATATTTTTTCGCGGTTTTTTCTGTAGGCATTTCAGGCGCAACTGTATGTCCGCCTTGTTGATTTAATTCTAATAACCAACCTTTGAATGCTAAACGCTCAAACCAATTTTTTAATGTTTCATTATCTGCGGTAGTACGAGTTAATTGTTCTGGTGTGAAATCCAATTTAACATCACATTTAATAGTGACCAGTTGCTTTGAAATCGGCAGACGCGGAATTGCCGCACGTAAATTCTCGCCAATTTTGCCTTTAATATTATCGGCATGTGCAAATAAATTATCTAGGCTCTTATATTCTTGCAACCATTTTGCTGCAGTTTTTGGCCCTACTTTCTCAACACCGGGCACGTTGTCTGATGTATCACCCATTAATGTGAGTAAATCAATAATTTGCTCTGGCTTCACGCCAAATTTTTCTTCAACACGTACGGGATCTAATTCAGATTCTGTCATGGTATTTACTAAATGAATATGCGGGCTTACCAGTTGCGCCATGTCTTTATCGCCGGTAGAAATCAAAGTATACATCTGATGTTGTTCTGCTTGTTTTGCTAGCGTACCAATCACATCATCTGCTTCAACACCCGATATACATAAAACGGGAATGCCCATCGCTTTAATAATGCTATGAATAGGCTCAATTTGCGCGACCAATTCAGGTGGCATAGGTGGCCTATGCGCTTTATATTCCGGATAAATTTCACTGCGAAAAGTTTTTTCTTTGGCGTCAAACACTACAGCAATGTGAGTGGGATTAATTTCATGCAATAATTTTCTCAGCATATTAATCACACCATAAACTGCGCCAGTCGGCTCACCTTGCGGATTAGTCAGCGGCGGCATCGCATGAAATGCACGGTAAATATAAGACGAACCATCGACTAAGACAAAAGGGGTTGTCATATTGATTCCTTAGCAAAAAACATCATTTTACTCTTGCGAGATGATGATGTCGATATATTGGGTTATTTAAAATAATTCAGAATGAGAACCCGTACGGGTTAGATGTAGGTATTTTTTATCAACAATTTTATAAATGAGTAACCAATCGGGATTAATATGACATTCTCGATAACCAATGTGGTCGCCTTTCAAGGAGTGATCCCGATGTTTAATATCGAGTTTTTCTCCCATAGTGAGCTTGTTGATTAATGAATGTAATTTAGCAAGGTCTTTACCTTGCTTTTGCATTTTACGCAAATCCTTTGCGAATTGTGTAGAATACACTAACTCCAAGTGTATCATTTTCTTTCCTGCTATTTTTTATCAGTTTTATCTTGTTTGTTGAGTATTTGTTCAAACATTTCATCAACATTTTTGGCATGACCCAAATTTTTACCGTTTTCCAAATCACGCATGGCTTGCAAGGTGGTTTCATTAGGTGTGTCTTGTGTGAATAATCTCTCTAAGACATAGTCTTTAATAGATTGACCATGTAAAGTGGCGCTTAATTTAATTCGTTGATGCTGTTTTTCGCTCAACGGTATACTTAATCGTCTATTTGCAGTGTTCATATTTATTTCAGCCTAAATTTTCAATCATTATAACACAAATGTGTAAAAACACCAAATCACATAACAACCGAGGTGTTTATGTGTAAGATATTGTTTTTATTGAGTAAATATAGTGTCAATTAGGTTCACGAATCCATAGTTTCTTTACCAAAAGCGCACCTAAAGCCAAGCCAAAAAAATACAAAGGCATAGGCAATAAAGTGCCGTTGTGTAAATAACCCATACCTAAAGTAAATAATGAAATTAAGCTGTAATAAAAAAATCCAAATAAGCTTGAAGCAGTACCCACGCACGATTTATATTGCACAAGACATATCGATAAAGCATTGCTGACGGCCATAGTAATGCCAAAGATGGATGCCATATGACTTAATATAGTGAATGTGATTATTGTATAAGCCGGCAATTGCAAAATATAACTATGAATGATAATACATACGGAAAATAAAAACGTACTGATAAGCGTAATCATTAAACCATAATTCACTATAACTACAGCCGTTTTATGATCAGTTAATTTTTTTGCATACATGCCGCCTGCCATACTACTAAAAGCAATACCAAAAAAACTAAGTCCAAACTGACTGGGTGTAAGACCTAGAATTTCAATTAAATAAAAAGGTCCTTCGGCAAAGTAACTAAAGACTATGCCGTTAGAGATGCCGACAATCAGCGCAAATGCTAATACTTTTTTATCTTTTAGTAAAACCAAAGCCACTTTTAATAATGAAATTGAATTTCTATTTTCATGCAGATGTGTCTCCGGTAATTTTAATAATACTGCGATAATTAAAATAATGGATATAATAATTAAAAATAGAAAAATATTAGGCCAGCCAGATTGCTGCGCAATGACGCCGCCTATGATAGGACCAAGAGCAGGAAAAATGGCAAGACTGCTACCAATAGCTGAAAAAGCCTTACCCGCAGCTGCGCCATGAAAAACATCACGACAAATCGCTTGGCCAATTACACTACCAATTCCGCCACCAAAAGCTTGTATTAAACGAGAAATCATTAACATTTCA
>JBEKTV010000123.1:0-4405 GCA_049515675.1 Gammaproteobacteria bacterium
TGCTAGGCGTTAAAAGTGGGGAATAAACAACTCTATGGCCTTTAAAAGTGGCTAATTGGCCGCTAATCCGCTCCGCCCAATCGCTGGGACGAAATTCATTCCCTTCAGTGGTTATGCCTTCGATAATAATGTTATGTTTGTCACTCATGCACGATATTATATCTGTTGCATAGTTAACTGTCTATTTTAAATTCACTATATTATGTACCTGTGTCTTTGTGATAAAATCCCCCAATGACAACTGAAACCCAAACACCTACAAAACGCCAACCCAAGGGAATCTCGCGGGGGATATATTTACTCCCCAATGCGATAACCACCTGCGCCTTATTTGCTGGCTTTTATGCCGTGGTTGCGGCGATGAAAGGATTATTTGATGTGGCTGCGATGGCGATTTTTGTGGCCATGGTCGCGGATACCTTAGACGGAAGAGTTGCAAGACTCACAAAAACTCAAAGTGCTTTTGGGGCGCAATATGACAGTTTATCCGATATGCTCGCTTTTGGCGTGGCGCCAGCTTTAGTGATTTATAACTGGGCTTTAAGTGATTTAGGAAAATTAGGCTGGTTGGCTGCGTTTTTTTATGCAGCAACGGGTGCAATGCGTTTAGCACGATTTAATACACTTCCGAGCACAACGCCTTATTTTTTAGGTTTACCCATTCCCGCAGCAGCAGCTGTAATCGCGGGGGTTGTTTGGGTAGGGCATGACTTTGGTATTCATGGGCGGCAATTGGATATTTTAGCCGCGGTTTTATCTGTGGGCGTTGGCGTATTAATGATCAGCAATTTTCATTATGAAAGTTTTAAAAAAATTGATTTTCACGGACGCGTACCTTTTATCTTTTTATTTGCGGTGTTATTAATTTTAGTCAGTATTGCCATAGACCCACCTAAAGTTTTATTTTTAATCTTTTTAGGTTACGCCTTATCAGGGCCTATCCTTTATCTTATTCATTACATCAGGAAAAAGAGGAAAACTCATGGAACATGACCAAAGCACGGATCGCTTAGCAAAATTAGCGCAAATGCGCACTCACGGCCAAGCTTACCCTAACGATTTTAAGCGTGAAAATTTAGCACAAGATTTACATGATAAATATCAAGAACGTGATGCTGCTTATTTTGAAGCAAACGAAATTCCGGTAAGTGTTGCCGGTCGTATCATGACCAAACGTATGATGGGTAAAGCGAGTTTTGTGCATATTCAAGATATGTCAGGACAGATGCAAATTTATATTAAACAAGAATCTATCCCTGAAGAAGTTTATGAACAGTTTAAGACTTGGGATTTAGGCGATATTATTGGCATTAAAGGCACATTGTTTAGAACTAAAACCAATGAATTGTCGGTTAAAGCCAAAGAAATTCGTTTATTAACAAAATCATTACATCCTATGCCAGATAAATTTCATGGTTTAGTTGACCATGAAGCACGTGCACGTGCGCGTTATTTAGATTTAATTTGTAATAAAGATGCCAGAAAAATATTTCACACACGCTCACTTATTATTAAAAGCATACGTGATTTTATGAGTGGTGAAGGTTTTATTGAAGTCGAAACACCCATGATGCAGGCAATTGCAGGCGGTGCTGCGGCAAAACCATTTGTGACCCATCATAACGCACTTGATATGGATTTATTTTTACGCATTGCGCCCGAGCTTTATTTAAAACGTTTAGTGGTAGGCGGTTTTGAAAAAGTGTTTGAAATTAATCGCAACTTTAGAAATGAAGGCGTATCCACACGTCACAATCCAGAATTTACCATGATTGAATGGTATCAAGCTTATGCGACTTATATTGAAGCGATGAGCATGACAGAAGACTTTATTCGTTATGTTGCGCAAAATACTTTAGGCACTTTGCAAATTGTATATCAAGAAAAAACTTATGATTTAAGCGTGCCATTTAAGCGGATTAGTGTGGTTGATTCAATTGTTGAGCGCAATCCTGATGTTAAGCATGCGGAATTAGCAACGCTAGAATCAGCACGTGCGCTGGCACAACGCTTAAATATTGCAATTGAACCCCATTATGGTTTAGGTAAAGTACAAATCGAAATTTTCGAAAAAACGGTAGAGCCGTATTTATTCGAGCCCACATTTATTATTGAATATCCCGCAGAAGTCTCACCCCTTGCGCGCCCCAATGATGACAATCCATTTATCACCGATAGATTTGAATTATTTATTGCAGGACGTGAATTAGCCAATGGTTTTTCAGAGTTAAATGATGCGCAAGAGCAAGCAAGAATATTTCGTGCACAATCCGAATTAAAAGCTAAAGGTGATGAAGAAGCCATGTCTTATGACCAAGATTTTATTACCGCACTTGAATATGGTATGCCGCCGACCGCAGGTGTGGGTGTAGGTATTGATAGGCTGGTCATGTTTCTCACCGATGTGATGTCCATCAGAGACGTATTGTTATTCCCGCATATGCGGAATATTAACGAGGCTTGAAATGAATAGAGTGCAAGACTTATGATTTATTTATTATTAAGCCTTATTTTTGTTTTTATTTATACACACGTGTTAATTTATTTAAGCAATCGTTATGCGCAGCAACATTTAATGCAAGCACCGCATTTGCGCGGCACACATACGCGCACCATTCCAAGAGGTGTGGGTTTAGCAGTAGTGATAACGTGTTTAATTGCGCTGTGTGCTTTTGCCATTAATCATGTTTATTTTCCAACGCCAGTTACACTTGCGATCATTCTGGGCGGAATACTTATCGCTACTATTGGTTTTTTAGATGATCATAGTCATATTGCGCCGAGTATGCGTTTACTGGTTCAGGCATTTAGTGTAGGTATAGTGTTATATCAAGTAGGTGGTTTTCCAGAAATTTATGTTTTAAACCATGAGATAGATTTAGGCTTTTTAGGCCATATTTTAGCTTTTTTCGGTATGATTTGGCTGGTAAATTTATATAATTTTATTGATGGCCTAGATGGTTATGCTGGCATGGAAACCGTGTTTATCAGTTTAAGTATAGCGTTAATTGCTTATGTGCTTGGTTTATTAAGTTTAACCTGGTTGATGCTGGTGCTGGCGGTGAGTATGTCCGCATTTTTATGTTGGAATTGGCAGCCAGCAAAAGTATTTATGGGCGATGTGTGTAGTGGCTTTTTAGGTTTTTTATTTGCATGTCTCATGGCTTATACAGCGCATGATAATACGGTGCCTTTAATGACTTGGTTTATATTGCTCGCGCTGCCTATTGTGGATACAACCGTGACTTTAATTGTACGATTAGCCAAAGGCTATAGTTATGGGGAATCACATAATTCACATGCTTATCACCATGCTGTTGTGCGTTACGGTTCACATCAAGCTGTCGTGTTGCGTGCTTTAGCGATTAATTTATTTTGGCTGGCACCATTTGCTTGGGCTGTATTTTTGTGGCCGAAATATGATTTGTATTTGTTTTTTGTCGCGGTTGCGCCGATATTTTATATCGTGATTAAATTAGGTGCGGGACAAGATAATGATTTCTCAAAATTTTTGGCTCCCCGGGACAGGTTCGAACTGCCGACCAAGTGATTAACAGTCACCTGCTCTACCACTGAGCTACCGGGGATCGGTTTGAAGTCGATATGATAGTATGTTTTTAGGCCGCTCGCAACCGTTTAATCGCTTCCTTCAAATTTTCCATACTAGTTGCATAAGATAATCGTAAATACCCGGGCATACCAAATGCACTTCCAGGCACCAAAGCCACATGGGCTTTTTCGATTAAATAATTAGCAAGTTCTATATCATCTTTCATTTGATGGGTTTTGATAAAATCTTCAACTTTGAAAAATGCATAAAATGCACCTTGTGCTTTCACACATTGAAAACCAGGAATTTCATTCAAGGCATTCACAATATAATCATGACGTTCCTTAAATACTTTCACCATATCTTTAATGATACCTTGATCCATATTGAGCGCCGCAACCGAAGCTTTTTGTGCAATCGCGCAAGGATTTGAAGTTGATTGTGATTGAATTTTATTCATGGCTTGAATCAAACCTTCAGGACCTGCAGCATAACCAATACGCCAGCCGGTCATGCAATAGGCTTTAGACATGCCGTTGATGATCACGGTTCTATCATATAATTCCGGGCAAGCATTTAAAATATTCGCAAAAGGCTCATCGCCCCAGAAAATATGCTCATAAATATCATCACTTGCAATCACAATATTGGGATGTTGTTTTAACACTTCGCCCAAGGCTTTTAATTCTGCGAGTGTATAAGTAACGCCCGTTGGATTAGAAGGACTATTCAAAAATACTAATTTAGTTTTAGGGGTAATGGCACCTGCTAATTGCGCAGGGGTGATTTTAAAGTCTTGTGAAATATCTGCTTGAATAAACACAGGTTCTGCATCCGCAAGCCGGGCAAATTCGG
>JBEKTV010000124.1:0-4387 GCA_049515675.1 Gammaproteobacteria bacterium
TTGCACGCATTCGCGCGAAAAAAAGCGATACTTGGACTTTGCCGCAAGTCAATGATTTAATTTTTTACGGTGTGTTTGGTGTGATTTTGGGCGGACGTATTGGTTATATTTTATTTTATAATTTTGCTGATTTTATTCATGATCCATTAGTGTTATTTAAAATTTGGCAAGGCGGCATGTCATTTCATGGTGGATTATTAGGGGTGTTAGTGGCCATGTTATTTTTTGCGAAAAAATATCACAAGAAATTTTATGAAGTCACTGATTTTGTCTCGCCATTAGTGCCACTGGGTTTAGGTTTTGGCCGCATAGGTAATTTTATCAATGGTGAATTATGGGGACGGGTGAGCGATGTCCCGTGGGCTATGGTGTTTCCCAATGCAGGACCACTGACAAGACATCCATCTGCATTGTATCAAGCCTTTTTAGAAGGCGTGGTTTTATTTATTATTGTTTGGGTTTTTTCCAGTAAACCAAGACCCACAATGGCAGTTTCGGGCGTATTTGCACTAGGTTATGCCTTATTACGTATTTTTTCGGAATTATTCCGTGAGCCGGATGCGCATTTAGGTTTTGTGTTGTTAAACTTTATGACCATGGGACAATTATTATCTGTAGGTTTAGGCATTTGGGGCATTTTATTAATTTATTTTGCATATCATAAAAAATAAGGAAATGTGATGGAAACTTATTTAAATTTATTACGACATGTACGTGACAATGGCACTTTAAAAACTGATCGCACCGGTACAGGCACGCGCAGTGTGTTTGGTTATCAAATGCGTTTTGATTTGAATCAAGGTTTTCCAATGCTGACCACAAAAAAATTACATTTAAAATCCATTATTCATGAATTATTGTGGTTTTTACAAGGCAATACCAATATTCAATATTTAAAAGACAATGGTGTAAGAATTTGGGATGAATGGGCGGATGAAAATGGTGAGCTAGGTCCTGTGTATGGCCATCAATGGCGCTCATGGCCTACAGCTGATGGCAGAACCATTGATCAAATTTCACAAGTGATAAAAGAAATTCGCGAGCGTCCTGATTCTAGACGATTAATTGTCTCCTCATGGAATGTAGGTGAAATTGAAAAAATGGCGCTGCCACCGTGTCATTGTTTTTTCCAATTTTATGTGGCAGATAATAAATTATCGTGTCAATTGTATCAGCGCAGCGCGGATATATTTTTAGGTGTGCCTTTTAATATTGCATCTTACGCTTTATTGACCATGATGGTTGCACAAGTCACAGGATTAGGCGTAGGTGATTTTGTGCATACACTAGGCGATGCGCATTTATATTTAAATCATTTTGAGCAAGCTGCTGAGCAATTAAAACGCAGACCTTTATCCTTACCGACTATGCGCATTAATCCTGAAGTCAAATCCATTTTTGATTTTAAATTTGAAGATTTTGTGTTAGAAAATTATGAGGCACTTCCCAATATTAAAGCACCGGTTGCGGTGTAAGGAATAAACATGATTTCACTGATTGCAGCAATGACAAAAGACCATGCGATTGGAAAAGATAATCGTATACCTTGGCATTTGTCCGCGGATTTAAAATATTTTAAAAAAATGACTTTGCATAAACCGATTATTATGGGCCGGCGCACGTTTGAATCATTAGGAAAAGCATTACCAGAGCGCACTAATATTGTGGTCACCCAGCAAGATGATTTTAAAGCACAAGGCTGTGAGATTGCACATAGTTTACATCAAGCAATTAAAATGGCGAGCCCCGCGCCAGAAATCATGATCATCGGCGGCGGCCAGTTATATCAAGAAGCAATTAAAATTGCCAATCGTATGTATTTAACATTGATTGATACCGATACTAAAGGCGATACATTTTTCCCAAAATGGAATGAAAATGAGTGGCATGAAATTTCTCGTGAAACTCATCACAAAGATGCGGAAAATCCATATGATTATTCGTTTGTTGTGTTAGAGCGGAAATGATGGGATGTCTATGAGATGACGCATGAGTTCCCTGATGATGGCTTCGGATATAGTGTTTCTATCGAGAGTGCATCAATCATAGCCATACGTTCTGCTACTGGAGCTTTAACAATCTCTTCAATGTACGGTTTTAGTTTAGTGTCTATGGGATGATTGTGTAATGCACAAATAAATTCCATACATTCAGTAGGGAAATATCTCATATCATGTAATGTTTGAATACACCAGATTTCAAAACCCTTAAAATTTTCATTGGTAGAGTTTAGAATTTTTCTCCAATTCCAAATTGATCCAGTGAAATTAGTATTGTTGGGTATCGAGAGAGTATGATCGCCCATAGCAAATAACGGTTTTAATTCTGTCATAATCATTTCTTTAGTGATCATAGTCTTCATCACTTTTTTTAGTTCATCGTCCATATCATTGGATAGTAGCAGATTTAAGATCTTTTGATAGTTTTCATCCGTGAGCTCATCGGACATATATAGTTGTAATTGTGCTCTCTTATCGTCAGCTTGCAATTTATTTATTTTATAACCACCAAAGTCTATTATTTCAAATTTAATATGATCATCATAGTCTGAGAAACCAATATTGTTTAGACGATGGATATCACAGCTTTGATATATAAATGCAATCGCGAGTCCATGTACTAATCCAACAGCAGGCTTTCCGTAGATATATAGGTTTTTTTCATCAGTACGGATAGGATCTAATGCGATAAATTTATCTTCATTAAAAAATTGAGAAAAAGCAGTGAGTACTATACTGGTAGATCCTCTCGAGAGCAAATATGTTCTAGCTTTTAAAAAATCATTTAAAGTTGTGAATTTCGGGAATAATTTTGAAGTTATGATTCTTCCCTTTTCTAGCGTACGCTCTTTACCCATTTGATAATGATTTTTTCTGATGTATTCCGCACGACTATGTTCCCCTGTAACATCTATTTTAATGATCCAACGATATAGATATTTTGTGGCATTCTTATTTGAAAATACGATGCGCTTTACGCCAAAAGAACCATCAACGGCACCATGGGTTTTTTTCCATAAATTTTGAATATAAGTAGCATTTGCCTCAGATTTTGGATTCTTGCGATCAATTTTTTCTAACTGATAATGTTCTAGTAATCCTTCAGGGTGATTTAAAACTGCTAATAGACGTTTTTTTAACAATGCAGGTACATCGTTATCACCATCTAGTTTATTTTTGAAATTTCTTATTATTATTGTATTGGGCTCTTGTGCATTCGCCACTAATAAATTAATAAACTCTATGGCATATTTACGCTCATTTGAATACACATCGTCTCGAGTGGGATATAAGCAAAGCTCGCCTACATCATCGTAAACGAATCTTACAATGGCTATTTGTAATGCATCAGTGAGCGTTTTCACTTAAAAAATCTCTGGCTAGAGAATATTAACTTTAACCCAACTTTAGTTAGCTGTCAATATTATTCTTTTGAGATTGAATGATTAAAATAACTGAAGTCCACAATATTTATTAAAGTGTCTAAAATCATCGTCGCATGTGATTATAGGAATTTTATGATCAATACAACTTTGAGCAATTAAAGTATCTGCTAATCGGGCTTTTAATTTTTTTTTAATTAATTTCGCGCGCGTGAGCCCAGCTCTTTGCCAAAATCCATTTTGCAATGCAAGGATTGGCAATTCTGTTAAATATTCAATAAATTCAGCAGATAAATGAGGATCACTTAACAGTTCTGATAAAACCACGGGCGGTAACACTAAGGAATGATAGGAAAGTGTTTCATCTAGTTTATTAGTTTGTAAATTTTTTTTTCCTGTAAAATAATCAATTAAAACAGAGGTATCTGCTGCAATCATTTTTCACTCCGATCTTTACGTAATTCATTGATATCAATGGTAAATTCAACTTTCCCGCGTAGAGAGCGTAAGCGTTCATAAGCATGGGCACGTGCTAATTGTTCTAAAGCAATTTTAAGCGTCTCAGTTAAGCCTTTGCCAGTAGATTCTTGTGCTTCATGAAGCAATTTAACGGGTAAATGCGCAGTCACTTTTTGCGTTTGTGCAGGTAGCATGAAGTATCCTCCAGTATTGATTACGTAAAGTATACCGTAAACGATTACGTAAATCAAGCCATTTTGCCAAACATAGATAGTTTTGGGTAAAATAGCCTTATGTTACCTCAATCCTTTTTTAACCAAGACGCAATCCAGCTTGCCAAAGCATTATTAGGCAAAGTGATTCGCCGAAAAATCCAAGGCCAATGGCTATCTATGCGCATTATTGAAACTGAAGCTTATTATTTAGAGGATAAAGCTTCGCATGCGTCTTTAGGTTTTACCGAGAAAAGAAAAGCGCTATTTATGCCTGCGGGTACTATTTATATGTATTATGCGCATGGAAAAGCATCTATGAATGTCTCTGCGC
>JBEKTV010000125.1:0-7262 GCA_049515675.1 Gammaproteobacteria bacterium
GATAAAGCTTTTCTGAGCAATCAAAAATGGCAAGCCTGACTCCGTTATACTAAAAATATTGTGCCACCTATATTTTCATAAGCCGAATATATGAGCAAGACACGCGAATTTATAAATATGAACGATCCAGAATCGTTATTAGGTATGAATAATGAAATTTTATTAGAGATCTATCAACTCGCTAATACATTTAAAAATATATTAGATCCATATTATAAAACACATCTAAAGAAATGTGACACCCATGGCCGCATATGGGAAATCGCTTTGTTAAAACATTTAGACTCTTTAAATCTCCCTATAGAAAAACATGAAACTATTGATTTTATTTTAACTTTTAAAGAAACATCTATTTTGATTGAAGTGACAGCTCCAGAAATAAAACTAGATGGTGAAACTGACCCGCATAAAATTTCATGTGCAATAGAATGTATTATCAAAGCCATTGATAAGAAAATGAAACAATATAAAGAAATCAAATCATTAAAAAACAGTCCATTTATAATAGCAATTTCATTGATAAAAAGTAAAACTTTAACAATTCATCATCCATATAGAGAAATAATATTGCAAAAAATACAAAAATACTTAACTGGAAAGCCGTATGTTTCAGCTGTTATTCTTGCCTGGGATTGGCCTTATTGGTTTCCAGAAATTGCACAGAAATATCTAGGAGTTATCATCAAACAACCTAATGATTTTTGCTTGATTGACAATATTAATGCTTGCCATCCTATTCCTAAAGACCTAGATCTACAATGTGATCGTATTCTTTTTTCTAGTTAAAAACAACACACGTTAACTTCATTCTGCCGACAGGGCGAATCGAACGCCCGGCCTACTGATTACGAATCAGTTGCTCTACCGACTGAGCTATGTCGGCGTGGTAGTTTTCTTGCGAAAGTTATTATAAAAAGTTATGGGAGAAATGTATATAAATATGCCTGGTTACAATCTATTCCGCATGCATGATGACGCAACATGTTGAGGCCCTTTGTAATAGACCAAAGACATGTAAAAAATTATTTTTTTATTAAAGAAGGTAAGCTCATACTAGGCGGCGGTAAGGGTGCATTTGGGCATTGAGGCGCCATTGGTAATTGACTCACACGATAATTCATCTGTTGCAATAGCGTAGCGTGTGTTACTGCGTCTGTTTGCTTATTTAATGACACATATTGAAATTTTTTTATAATTTCCTTTGCAATATTATCCTTAGTGTCATTCGGTGGATTGTTCATACAAATTTACTCCTTATGTATGTTATAAATAAAACTTCATATTAGCAAATAAAATAAATATTGTAAAACTTACCTACTAACATCTTAAAAATAAATCAAATTTGTCTATTGCAATGATTTTACATTTCTGTATGATTATATCTTAATTTAATAATCAAGGATGTGTCATATGCGCAGACAAAAAGGATTCACCTTAATTGAACTAATGATCATCGTAGCCATTATTGCTATATTGGCGGCAATTGCTATTCCGGCTTACAACGATTTCACTACGCGTAGCAAAGTCAGTGAAGGGATGAGTTTAGCAAGTACCGCGCAGCTTGCGATATTAGAATATTATGTAATGACTGGCGTGTGGCCTGAAAATAATACTGCTGCAGGATTGGCAGAAGCTGATGAAATTGCTGGTGAATATGTGCAAAGTGTTACCGTCAATGAAAATAAAATATCTGTATTATTTAAACCAGATGCCGGTAAAGGCTTGGCGAATCATTCAATAATTTTTGAAGCTACTGATGCGCAAGGTGCGATGACGTGGAATTGTTCGAGCGAGGATATTGTCGGCGCATTTTTACCGCAGAATTGTCGATAACTAGCGGTGCTAATGCGATGATTACTTGGTCGTGCCCTAGCCAATCGCGTAACAATTTTAATAAATGATCATCTGGATTGATACACCATTCATCCCCTAGTTTTAATTGTGCATCAGCATTTTCTTGTGTGTATTCTATAAACACTGGACATTTGCCGCCACGGTAAGGTTTTAACATCGCAACTAATTGCTCTACAATATTTGCTGTTAATAAATGCGGCTCGATTTTAAGTAATAATCTTTGCACGAAAAACTGTCTTGCAGATGGCATATCAAATACACTAGATACTTTCATGCGAATGCCACCGGTGTATTCATCGTGCATGATTACCCCTTGTACAACTAATAAAGCATCGGACTCTAATATTGCGCGGTATTTTTCGTATTCATTGTTAAATAAAGTCACGTCCATGCGTGCGCTTTGATCATCTAGTGTTGCAATCGCCATACGCTTACCTTGCTTGGTTTTCACTACTCTTAGTGAAGTTAAAAAACCTGCGAGCGTTATTATTTTATCGGGATCTGGGCGTGCTTGTGCGATACGGCAGGAAATAAATTGTTTTAACTCAGGTAAAAATGCTGTAATCGGATGACCAGTTAAATATAAGCCTAACGTTGCTTTTTCGCCTAATAAACGCTGCGTATCTGACCATAAGGGGGCATCATTTAATTGTGGGGCTTCATGGCATTGCTGCAAATCAGCAAACAAATCACTCTGGCCTAATGCGGCATCTTTCGCAGATTTTTCCGCTAATTGTATGGCTTTATCTAATGATGCTAATAACAATGCCCGATGTGGTGCAAAATCATCTAGCGCGCCGGATTTAATTAATGCTTCAAGCGATCTGCGGTTGACTTTGCGCAAATCCACTCTTGCACAAAAATCGAATAAATCTTTAAATAAACCTTCGAATTTACGGCTCTCGATAATGGATTCAATTGCGGCTTGACCTAAGCCTTTGATGGCGCCTAAACCGTAAATAATTTCTCCATTTCTTGCTACGAAATAATAATCACTATGATTAATATTAGGCGGCAGAATTTCAATTTGCATTTGTCTACACTCTTCAATCAACATTACTACCTTATCGGTATTATCCATATCTGAAGATAACACAGCGGCCATAAATTCAGCGGGATAATGGGCTTTTAAATAAGCGGTTTGATAGGCTAATAAGGCGTAAGCTGCTGAGTGAGATTTGTTAAATCCGTAACCTGCAAACTTCTCAACTAAATCAAATATATAAGTTGCCGTAGTTGCCGCAACGCCGCGCTCTACCGCGCCTTTAACAAAAATCTCTCTTTGTGGTATAAAATCACGCCGTACGTCGGATCTAAAACAGATTTTAAACTAGGATGTGGAAATTCCACTCGCGCACGTCCATGTTTACGATTAATAAAATCATCCACCATGCCAGATTGCAAAGGACCTGGGCGAAATAATGCCACCAGCGCGATAATATCTTCGAAGGTATCAGGCTGAAGACGTTTGATTAAATCTTTCATCCCGCGAGATTCTAATTGGAAAACTGCGGTGGTTTGACAAGCCTGTAATAATGCAAACGTTTTTGGGCAATCGAGCGGAATTTTGCTGATGTCTAATTGTTCATCTCGAAATTGATTAATCGCGCGCGCGGCCCAATCGATAATGGTTAATGTTCTTAAGCCTAGAAAGTCGAACTTTACCAAACCAATTGTTTCAACATCATCTTTGTCCAGCTGACACACCAGATGCTCAGATCCGGATTCACAATAAATTGGCGTAAAATCGGTTAATTTTCCTGGGGCTATCACCACGCCACCTGCGTGTTTAC
The DNA here is from genome assembly GCA_049515675.1 of Gammaproteobacteria bacterium. GTDB lineage: Bacteria > Pseudomonadota > Gammaproteobacteria > JABCZS01 > JABCZS01 > JABCZS01. The sequence goes on from JBEKTV010000125.1 coordinate 3,648, forward strand.
CGGCGTTACGTGCAAGTCCTTCTAACTGTTTGGCCAAATCAATTAAATCGTGAACCGTTTCATCTTGATCGTATAATTCTTTTAAAGCTTTTTCATCTTCTAGCGCTTTATCTAAAGTGATGCCGATTTCAAATGGCACTAATTTTGCGATTTTATCGACAAATCCATAGGGTTGTCCTAATACCCGGCCGACATCGCGTACTACTGCTTTTGCAGCCATAGTACCAAAAGTAATGATTTGCGAAACACTATCACGGCCATAACGCTGCGTCACATATTCAATTACTTCATCGCGTCTATCCATACAAAAATCGATATCAAAATCTGGCATAGATACACGTTCTGGATTTAAAAATCTTTCGAACAGTAAATCATATTGCAGCGGATCTAAATCGGTAATGCCTAACACATAAGCCACTAAAGAACCTGCGCCGGAACCACGGCCTGGACCTACGGGAATGCCTTGGTCTTTCGCCCATTGAATAAAGTCTGCAACAATTAAAAAATAACCGGCAAAACCCATGTTATTAATCACGGTGAGTTCTGTTTCAAGGCGATCGGAATAAATTTGACTAGGTTGATTAAATCGTTTATTTAATCCAGTAACTGCTTGCTCATGTAAATATGATTCAATAGTCATATCATTGGGCACGGGGAAATGTGGCAAATGTACATCAAAAAGTTTTAAACTAACGTTACAGCGTTTTGCAATCTCGATAGAATTTTCTAAACTCTCTGGCAAATCTGCAAATAATTTTTGCATTTCTAAAGGCGTGCGTAAATATTGTTGCGCAGTATAATTGGAAACCCGTTTTGGATCTGCGAGTAACTCACCTGCGTGAATACACACGCGTGCTTCGTGGGCTTCATATTCATTGGCATTTAAAAATCTCACATTATTAGTTGCTACAATAGGTAATTGTAATTCATGGGCAATGTGTAGGGCTTTTTGAATATAGTGTTCTTCGTGGGGTTTTCCTATACGTTGTAATTCAATATAAAAACGATTAGGAAAAACTTTTTGCCAATAGGCTGCGCACTCGTTTGCATATTGGATTTGATCGGCAATAATGGCTCTGCCAATATCACCTTCCATTGCGCAAGATAAGGCAATTAATCCCGCAGACTTTTGTTGTAAATATGCTTTGGGAATAACCGGATCAGCACTATTTTCTCTATGTAAATAACTGTATGAAATCAGTTGTTTTAGATTAGCAAAACCCTCATCATTTTGACACAACAACACTAATTGTGATGGTGATTTTTCTTCATCTTCAATATTCACTTGCGCGGCAAAAATGGGCTTGATGCCATCACTCATTGCGGCTTGATAAAACTTCACCATGGCAAATAAATTATTTTGATCAGTCAGTGCAAGCGCTGGCATATTCAGTTCTGCAGTTTTAGCGATTAAATCTGGAATACGGCACAATCCATCGGATATAGAAAATTCGCTATGAATATGTAAATGCACAAATGCGGGTGATTTCATGTGGTTACTTCAAGTACTAATTGTACGGGTTTAAAACTGCGTCTATGAATTTCACAAGCACCGTGATTTTTTAAGGCTTCAACATGCACTTTGGTTGGATAACCTTTATGTTGCGCAAATCCATATTGCGGATATTGTTTATCATATTCCACCATAATGGCATCGCGGGTAACTTTAGCAATAATCGAGGCTGCGCTGATCGCAGGAATATGCACATCGCCATCGATTATGGTTTGGATAGGATAAGGTAAATCCGGTTTACTTCTGCCATCAATTTGTACTAAATAAGGTTCAACCCCTAATGCTGCAACCGCACGTTTCATGGCTAACATATTGGCTTGTAATATATTTAAGCTATCAATTTCTTCAGGACTAGCCATACCCACGCCCACAGCGATAGCATCACGTTTAATAATGGCAAATAATGCTTCACGCTTTTCAGGCGTGAGTTGTTTGGAATCAGTAACGCCACGTATAGGTTTTTTAGGGTCTAAAATAACTGCCGCCGCAACGACAGGACCTGCAAGTGGTGCACACCCTGCTTCGTCTACGCCTACAATAAAAACGTCCTTGTTCATACGACTTCCTTAAGTTGTTAAGCATGCGAGAACTGATTTTGCAGCTTGATTATCTGCATTACATTTTAATTGATTTAATATTAAATTGTATTCTTTTTTTAGCGCTGAGCCTGCAGCTTCATCATTTAGCCATTTCATTAAGGCAGGACCCATATTTTCAGGTGTTGCTGCGTTTTGTAAAAATTCAGGAATAATTTCTTTATCGGCTAATAAATTGGGTAGCGCAGCATATTTTACCTTGACTAATAAATTCACCAGCAGCCAATTAAACAAACTGGTTTTATAGGCAACTACCATGGGTTTATCGAGTAAAAATGTTTCTAAGGTGACTGTGCCGGAGGTTGCGAGTACGGCATCTGCGGCTTTGATGGCGGCGTAGGTTTGATTGATAATAATTTTACATGAAAATGAATAGCTGTGTTGATTTATAATTTGGTTAATTTGATCGGCAATGGTTTGATTTGCTGCTGCGATTATAAATTGCAAGTCGTTGTTTTTTTGGTAGCACCATTGGGCGGTTTGTAAAAAAGGCTGCATCATGCGTGCAATTTCTCCGCGTCTGCTGCCGGGTAATATGGTGATGACTTTTGCGCTTTGTTCAATTGCTAATTGCTCGCGGGCTTCTTTTTGCGTGATTAAATTCGGTAGAATATCTGCGCTTCTGTGGCCGACGAATTCTGCTTTGATATGATGTTTTGCGAGAAAATCTTTTTCAAAAGGTAGAACACACAGGACTAAATCTGCGGCTTTTCTTATTTTTTTTACGCGTCCTTCTCGCCACGCCCAGACGCTTGGGCACACATAATGTACGGTTTTTATGTTGTGTTGTTTTAGTTTTGCTTCTATGGGTAAATTAAAATCCGGGGAGTCTATGCCTATGTACATATCCGGTGGATCTTTAATTAATTGTTCGATGATTTGCTTGCGCATTTTTAGAATTTTCGGCAGTTTTGGGATGATTTCTAGAACGCCCATTACCGATAAAGTTTCAATTGGGTATAAGTTTTTGCAGCCTGCGGCGATCATGGCAGGTCCCGCGACGCCGTAGAATTCGATATTCGGGTCTAATGCTTTTGCTGCTTTGATTAAACCTGCGCCGAGTTTGTCTCCAGAGAGTTCGCCTGCGCAGATGAAAATCTTTTTCATTTTAATTTATACCTGATTTAAAATTTGTTGCACGTTGTAGGGACGCAACATGTTGCGTCCAAGTGTTTGGTCATTCCCACGCAGCGTAAATATCATACAGTGTGACGCAACATGTTGCGTCCCTACAAACTCAGTTGATAACACAGCATCCGTAGGGGCGAATAATTATTCGTCCGGATCTTTAAAATATCATCGAAAAAATCGATAACATGGATAAAATCATATATGTAATTCGACTATTAAGTTTATTTTTAACGCCTAGGTCTGTCTAGCATCCGGGCGAATGATTATTCGCCCCTACGGATGTTACATTATCAATTACGCTGTTTCCTCAACTATCCTACTATGCCGCGCTCGGAGTTTTGAATAAAATCTAACATCAATTGTACGCGTGGGGCA
>JBEKTV010000126.1:0-4349 GCA_049515675.1 Gammaproteobacteria bacterium
TTGCATGCTCTTTGCCGTATAACTCATTGATCAAGTCCATAACTTGCTTTGCTAATTTGATTCCAATTGGGCCTGTAGGGTCTTTATCGAGGCAAAGATGAATTTGCCGAATAAGAGCCGCCCAATCTTTTTCAAATGCCTTCTTTTCATCTGGCGTATAACGTGTCTTTAAACCCGATTCAAAGCGAGCGTATTGCTTAAGCTCTTCAGCTGTGAAAACATTTGCTGCCCAAGTTTTCTCAAGTTTCTGTGTCATTTTAAATATCTCCATCAATTGAATAACAGTTTCCCAAGGAATTGATTTATCTTGATCACATTTTGCTAGAATTCCTTTCAGTGTTTCGCTAGCTGTCATCAATGTCTGTGCTTTTTCACTCAAAAGCTGCGCTTGTATAGAAAACTGATCATGTATATTGACCTTTCCTATTAGCAAGCCCTTGATTTGCTCTAGCTCGAAGCCAAAAAACTTCAATGCAAGTATCTGTTGTAATCTTAATAAATCCTTTTCGGAATACACACGATAACCGTTTGGTAATCTCAAAGAGGGGGTTAACAAATTAATACGATCATAATGATGCAAGGTTTGCACTGATATTCCGGTTAATTTGCTTAAGTCTTTTACGTACCATTGAGTCATCGTTTGTCCTCTTAAAACCAAGGATAAGGTATATAGTAACAATAGAGTCAAGGGCTATTTTAAAACTTGGGATTAATGCCAAAAGCGCAAGTATCGCATTAAATCAATTTTCTCGATGTTTTATTTATCAGCAGAATACGTATAATAGTCACACATATTATTATCAGCAAGCCAATACTAAATAGTGGTATTGGGTCAAATAGAAAAATTGAAAATACCCAAAAGGTACTATAAACAGACGTGATAATAATACTTTGTAAAATCCCGCGTCCTATAAAAACAAAAAAACAAATAAGAAAGCCAGACAAAACTATACCAGAAAACCAAACTATATCTTGAGTCTGTGATAATTTTTGACCAGCGCCAGTCTCAGCGCGTTCTTTAATCCCCATTAATGTTCGTCTTTCCATTATAAAGTGTAGAGGCACAGCGATATAATTTGCGATTTTTACCCACGGGCTTGAGGTTTTAGACTCTTGCGAGCGAATAATCAAACGTGTTTGTTGATCATTCACTTTGATGAGTAAGAATGTTCCCCATTTATCTAATACAAAGGTATCAATCGGTTTAACATACAACACCTTAAAATTATAAGGAATAATACTACGTTCCTCGTTAATTGACCCGCGAATTATTTCACCCACTTTTATTTCATTGAAGTCTGGTTTAATTGTATCTTGGTGACGAGTATGATATCCCAGCATTCTTTCAATAAAGTCATAACTGTAAAAGCCACCGCGATCGGCACCTAACTGTATTAACCATTGCCAAACTTCAGCTTGCGGTGCGTTGATCAATATAGCGCGGGTAGATGTAATGATTAAATTTTTATCATCGCCAGCCATAGGCATAGCCACTTCATTTTCAGTAGCGCCCCAAGTAGTGATGATGGGTTTTAAATAAAAATTATAAATTAATAATTGTAATAGGCTTAGAAAAATAATAATGAGTATAGATTTAAATAAGTTATTCATTAAATGTTCAGTTTAGGTTTTGGTCGTTACTTTCATTTTAACCACTATTTTAATGATTATACTACTGTTGACTATCTTTGTAAAACGCTCATCATTTACTAAGCAGAATTTTTAGTTTAACCATTTGAGCTCTCGTACATGCATGCAAATTAGTTGTTTTATTGTCCAGAAAAGTCTAGATAAGCACGTACGAAACCTTGCAGATTTATGCTAATATTAATATTTAAAATATGAGATCGATAGAAAATGAATATGAAAACGGCTAAATGGTTTAAACATAGATCTTGAACAGGATAAACCATGAATCAACAATCTCTTCCTAAAACTCTACTGCCATTCATCTGGCATTTTGTAAAAAATTATCGCTTGGCTTTTGCGGTATTTTTGTTTGTGCCGATGTTGTTGATATTTCAAACGACTGTGCAACCCTATGCGATTAAATTGATTGTTGATGGTCTGACAATGCAGACAGGAACTGATAGTTTGCCACAGGATGTCATCAATGGCGTGTTGTTGTATATGTTAATTTTTGCTTTGATTGTGGTGATAGTACGTTCGCAAGAATGGTATCAAGCTATTGTCATTCCTAAATTTTTAGCAGATATTCGCATGAGTGTGTTGGGACAATTATCTCAACAATCGTATCAATATTTTAGCAATCATATGGCCGGTAAATTAGCAAATAAAGTTTCAGATTTACCCGCTGCGATTGATGAGATGCGGCTGATATTTTGTTGGAATGTGATAGCGCCGCTGATGATTGCATTGAGTAGTGTGATTGTGATTGCCTTGGTGAGTCCTTGGGCATCTTTTGCATTTTTTATATGGATGGTGATACATATTGGCATTGCATTTTGGTGGAGTGATCATATTAATGCTAAAGCTTTGATTAATGCCGAACATAAATCGCAGTTGTCAGGCTTGACGGTTGATTTTTTGGCAAATATGATTCCAGTAAAATTATTCGCACGCCGTAGTTATGAACTCAATTATATACAAAATACTCAGAATCAAGAAAAAATAAGTGCGCGGGCGTCTTTAAATTCGATTAATATTTTAAGACTCTTCATGGATATTTTGTCATTTTTCATGGTCTGTGCGATGTTTTTAGCGTTATTTTATACTTGGAAAAAGGGCCTATTAACGCCAGGTGATGTAGCCTTCGTGTTGATGTCTATGATTGCCGCTTGGAATCAGCTTTGGCTTTCTGGACAAATGTTGGCGAATTTTTTTAGGCAAATGGGCATTGCGCAGCAAGCGCTAGATATTATTTCTGCGCCAATAGTCATTCAAGATATTTCTGATGCAAAGCCGTTAGTGGTTTCTCAGGGGAGTATTACGTTTGATAATGTTAGCTTTCAGTACCATGATGAACGCGCATTATTTTCTAATAAAAATGTAGTCATACAAGCGGGTGAGAAGGTGGGTTTAGTGGGCTATTCTGGCTCTGGCAAAACAACTTTTGCAAATTTAATTCTACGTTTTTACGATACATTAGGTGGACGTATATTAATTGACGGACAAGATATATCACACGTGACGCAAGATTCATTGCATGAACAAATTACCATGGTCCCACAAGATACCAATTTATTTCATCGCACGCTCTATGAAAATATTCAATTTGCTGATCCCAGCGCTAGTGAACAAGAAATATTAGCCGCATCAAAAGCTGCGCATTGTCATGAATTTATTGAGCCGTTACCAGAAGGTTATCAAACCTTAGTAGGCGAGCGCGGCCTTAAGCTATCCGGTGGTCAGCGCCAACGCATCGCCATAGCCCGTGCCATGTTAAAAAAAGCGCCGATATTAATTTTAGATGAAGCGACTTCGGCATTAGATTATATGACCGAACAATATATCCAAGAATCCTTGAAAAAATTAATGCACAATAAAACCATGATAGTCATTGCGCATCGTTTATCGACATTAGCCCATATGGATCGTATTTTAGTATTTGATCAAGGTCATATTATAGAAGAAGGCAACCATGCAAGTTTATTGGCGCAAAAGGGCCTTTATGCGCACTTATGGCGTATGCAGGAGGATGGATTTATTCCGGAATTAAATCTATAACAATTGCAAAGAAAATGTCTAAGCTATTTCATGTTGAGAAATTTGAAAGTATCACATACTATTGATATGGCAACCTTACATTAAACAAAGGATACTCATCATGACACTCGACCCCAATATCTTATTCACCCCATTTAATCTTTGCGGTCTTCAATTAAACAATAGAATAGTCATGGCGCCTTTAACCAGAGATCGCGCAACTCATGGCATTGATGCGCCTCATGCTTTAAATGCAGAGTATTATGCGCAGCGTGCAGAAGCAGGGCTTATTATTTCAGAAGCCACACAAATTTCGCCTACGGCTAAAGGTTATGCTTGGACACCCGGCATTTATTCGCAAGAACAAGTCGCGGGATGGAAATTGGTAACTGATGCAGTTCATGCAAAAGGCGGAAAAATTTTTGCGCAATTATGGCATGTGGGTCGTATTTCGCATCCATCGTTACAACCCAATAATGCAACTCCAGTTGCACCTTCTGCAATTGCACCTAAAGGACAATCTACATTTATTGAAACCGGTGGTTTTGCGTCAATTGGCACGCCGCGGGCTTTGGAATTATCAGAAATTGCGGATGTGATTGACGATTATCGTAAAGCGACTCGCAATGCTATTCAAGCAGGATTTGATGGTGTAGAAATTCATGCCGCCAATGGTTATTTAA
>JBEKTV010000127.1:0-4340 GCA_049515675.1 Gammaproteobacteria bacterium
CAAGGAAAATATTAAGCCCGCATATTCCTATAAGCATTTTCCTGTTTGTACGCCGTCATTTCCTATTTATGATAGTAAAATCGAGGGTCAAGAGGGCGGGCGTCTAACGCTAAAGCATAAATAGCCTTACTCAAACCCCTGTTGCCGCCAAGCTTCATACACAATCACCGCTGTCGCATTCGATAAATTTAAACTACGCGAATGCGGCAACATAGGGATTCTAATTTTTTTATCTTCTGCAAATGTAGATAAAATTTCAGGCGGTAAACCTCTTGTTTCTGGACCAAATAAAAATGCATCGCCTAATTGATATTGATGATCGGTATAATTGGTTTTAGCCTTAGTCGTTACGGCATAAACATTTTTATCATGCAAAAATGCTAAATCATCATGCACACTCACACTTGCCCATTCATCATAATCTAATCCTGCGCGGCGCAGTTGTTTGTCATCTAATGTGAATCCTAAGGGTTTAATTAAATGTAGGTGACAACCGGTGTTGGCACACAGGCGAATTATATTTCCTGTGTTTGGGGGGATTTCTGGTTGGTATAAAATAATGTTGAACATATAGATCTTTTTTTAAATGGAATACGCAAAACTTTTGGCTACCATCCAAACGGGGCCTGTCCTCGACTCCCTTTTTCGTGCTCGCAAGCTGCGCGCGAGAAAAGGGAGCTCTTCGGCCACCCGTTTGGAACGAGATCTGTTTTTGTTTTGCGTATGCTTTATCCGGATATTTTAAATTTAATAACAAATCCTAAATATCTGGATAAAGCATACGCAAAATACCCACAGAATCCTCCTCCAAGTGGGTGGCTGAAGGCATCCTTTTTCTCGCGCGCAGCTTGCGAGCACGAAAAAAGGATCCGAAGACAGGACCCGCTTGGACGGGAATTATCCCTTTTGCGTATTCCTTTTAAAAAACTACAAACTATAATACATGTCGAATTCAATCGGATGCGGCGCCATACGGAATCTGTCCACTTCTAGCATTTTTAATTCAATATATGCATCAATTAAGTCATCACTAAATACATTCCCAGCTTTCAAGAAAGCACGGTCTTGATCTAAAGCGTGTAATGCTTGATCTAGTGATGAACATACGGTTGGAATACGCGCAGCTTCTTCTTTTGAAAGTGCATATAAGTTTTGATCAGTAGCATCGCCTGGATGAATTTTATTTTGAATGCCATCAAGACCTGCCATTAACATTGCAGCAAAGCCAAAATAAGGATTGCTGGCACAATCTGGGAAACGCACTTCAATCCGACGTGCTTTTTCAGAATTGGTATACGGTACACGAATAGAGGCTGAACGATTATGTGCTGAATATGCGAGCATTACTGGTGCTTCGTAACCTGGGACTAAACGTTTGTAACTATTAGTAGTTGCATTGGTAAATGCATTAATTGCACGAGCGTGTTTCATAATGCCGCCAATATAAAACAACGCCATTTCTGATAAATTTGCATAAGCATTGCCCGCAAATAAATTTTTACCATTTTTAGCAAGTGATTGATGTACGTGCATACCACTGCCGTTATCACCTAATAAGGGTTTAGGCATAAAAGTTGCGGTTTTACCATAGGCGTGAGCCACATTATGAATCACGTATTTAAACATTAACATTTCATCAGCTTTGTGCGTAAGCGTTCTGCACGCAGTAGTGATTTCATTTTGGTTAGCAGTGGCTACTTCATGGTGATGATTTTCTACTACCATGCCCACTTTTTCTAAAATTAAACACATGGCACTACGCAAATCGTGTGAAGAATCTACAGGCGGCACAGGGAAATATCCACCTTTTACGCCAGGACGGTGACCCGTATTACCTTCTTCATAAGTTTTATCTGAGTTCCAAGCACCTTCTTCGGAATCTACGCGATAAGAACAACCATTAATATTGATTGAAGATTTCACATCATCAAAAATAAAAAATTCTGGTTCAGGACCAAAATAACAAGTATCTGCAATTCCGGTTGAGGCTAAATATTCTTCTGCGCGCTGTGCGAGCGAGCGTGGACAGCGGGTATAAGGTTGTAAATTGTCAGGATCAACTACGTTACAACGTAAAATCAAAGTAGGTTCTTCAGTAAAAGGATCTAAAACCGCTGTTGATTCATCAATCGTGAGCATCATGTCAGAGTGATTAATTTCTCTCCAACCTGCGATACTGGATCCATCAAACATTTTCCCACCCTTAATAAAATCTTCATCGACAATTTTGGCAGAGACAGCCGTATGATGCTCTTTACCCACGCTATCCACAAAACGGAAATCTACAAAGGATACTTGGTGTTCTTTAATCATTTTCATTGCTGATGACATGGGGAAAACTCCTATGCTATGTGTTTAACTTGAATAAGTGGCGGTTGATTCTAAAACAGTTCATACTACACAACTGCTTCGATAGCGTCAATTAAGGCTAACAACAAAATATGATTTTTTATCTTATTCTCCTATCTGGTCTTGGCACCTTAGGTTATTTGGGTGCAGATATGTACTTACCCAGCCTGCCCGGCCTTGAAACTTACTTTGGCAGCAGCAAGGCGGCGGTTGGGCTGTCATTTAGTATTTATATGTTTGGGATTACTATTGGGCAATTATTTTATGGCACCTTATCTGATCATTTTGGGCGGAAAAAAACTTTAATCTTTGGTTTAACTTTATTTGCACTATCTAGCATTGCTTGTATTTATACTACACATATCGCGGCATTTATTTCGTTGCGTTTATTACAAGCACTCGGCGCTTGTGCCAGTATGGTGATTTGGCAAGCCATGGTGATTGATAAATTTGATACTGAAAAAACCCATAAAATTTTTGCTTTTGTGTTTCCTATGCTGGCCTTATCACCTGCGATTGCGCCTACGATTGGTGGCATCATTATGACCTTATCTTCATGGCAAACTATTTTTATGACTTTAGCGGGTATTGGTTTTATTTTATTGTGTGCAACATTTTTAATCAGTGAAACCATGAAAAAAGCTGCGCCTTCACCACAAAAATTATGGCCAGCAACCAAAACAAAATATTTAACTTTATTACGCTCCCGAAATTTTATGGGTTATGTATGCACCATAGGATTAACTTCCGGCGCCTATTTTTGCTACCTCACCGCATCGCCTTTTATTTTAAAACAAATGGGTTATGATGCGATGTTTATTGGCTTATCCTATATTCCCCAAACCATTGCATTTATGTGTGGTGGATTTATGAGTAAAAAAATCATTGATTATTTTGGTGTCAATACAATGCAGTATTGTTTATATGCATTTGTATTTTTTGCAGTCATTTTATTTTGCGCAACTGTTATCTTCCCTTTACAGCATGCGCTGCAAATTGTTTTACCTTTTAGTATTATGGCGCTACTTAATGGTGTTTTATATCCACGCGCCATGAGTTTAGCGCTCAATTGTTTTCCTGAACTTGCCGGCACGTCTGCTGGACTTGCCGGCAGTCTGCAAGCATTTATTGCGTTTGTAAGTACAAGTATATTGGCTGCATTATTATTTATGGGTGTTGTCAGTATGTCGGTGATTATTGTGTTGATGGCTTTGGCTGGATTGTTGGTTTATCGTAACGGGGTGAGAAAATGCTTTAGTTGAGTCTTACAGTTTATAAAACTGATGGTTTAGATGAAGAAGATGAAGAAGATGTGGTGATACTCATTTCTTGTTTAATTGCCTCAAACGCTGTATTTGGTGGGCATGTATTCTTATCTATAAGATGGGCATCAGTTAACATTTCACGAAGATCACTTGTAGCTTCTACTAACGCCTTATAAGTTTTTGTTTCTCCACTATATAGAGTTTTACCCATAAGAGTAATATCACCTTTTAAAGCGGCTACATTTGGTGAATTTGTAGAAGATAAATATCGTTCCATATCCACTAATGTGCTAATTAAATCTTCACCTTTGGTATTATAAGATAGTTTTCGTATATCATTCATGGCATGGTATTTGGGTTCATGTGTTTTTCCACGTTGTTGATAACTTGCCATTTTAGGTCCAACAATATTATTCACTCTTTTTTTAAATTCATCTAATATCTCATTAAATGTGGTGGGATTTTTTAATGACTGCATTTGATGTCCCGTTGTTGATTGATTTTCTTCACGCTTATAGAAATTTAAAATTGAAGTTGAAGTTGAGGCTGAGGCTGACTCTTTAGTTTTTTGTTCGATTTCATTTGCTTCCTGCACGTAGTTAGCAGCTTTAGAATCATATTCGTTCACAAGAGAATAATATTCCTTCACAAGCTCTGCATCGCCCTTATTTATTTTATTTAATGTAATAAAAGATTTTGCATTCGAAGACAAGTTTTGATAAGAAT
>JBEKTV010000128.1:0-4310 GCA_049515675.1 Gammaproteobacteria bacterium
ATAATTTTAAGCGATCAATTACACTCTCGCCTAAATTTAAAATACCGCCGCAGCACACTTTCATGCCGGCTTTTTGTACTTTTCTTAAGGTATCTAAACGGTCATCATAAGTATGCGTTGAGATAATTTCTGGATAATATTCGCGCGAAGTATCTAAATTGTGATTGTAATAATCAAGACCTGCTTCTTTTAACGCTTGTGCTTGTGTTTCTGTGAGCATGCCGGCAGTCAAACACGTTTCCAGACCTAATTCTTTTACACTGCGTACCATTTCCAATACTTTTGGAAAATCTTTATCAGGAGGCGATCGCCAAGCACCACCCATACAAAAACGGTGCGAGCCTTTTTCTTTGGCTTGTTTCGCGCGCGCGATTACGGTATCGTTATCGAGCAAAGTTTGCTTTTCTACCGGCGTTTTATAATGGCCGCTTTGGCTACAATATTTACAATCTTCTGAGCAGCGACCGGTTTTAATACTCTGCAGTGTTGAGAGCTGAATATCCTGATTAGGGAAATGCGCTTGATGCACTTGTTGCGCTTGGAATAATAAATCATTAAACGGTAAATGGTATAAAGATTGAAGACTTGCAATCGTCCAAGTTGTGGTTGTGCTCATATTGATTTTCCTGAAATGGTGCTGGCCAGTCTAAGAGGTTTTAGCGATGATGTCAAATTTATGCAGGATAAATTCTGAACAATTGGTCAAAATATTAGCAGATTTTTGGCCAAAGCCGATATGCTTATTATGTCATCAATCTTTACCGCAGTTTGCTCGGATTTGTGAGGCTTGTTTGTCGCAGCTGCCTTGGACGCAGGATAAAATCGTATTATCTGGGTTAGGCAATATTTGCGTGGCTATGGATTATGCGCCGCCCATAGATCAATTGGTGTTGGGTGGGAAATTCTCGGGGCATATCGCTAATTTAAGTTTGTTGGCGGAATTATTTATCAGTTATTGGCAAAAAAATCAGATCCCCTTACCGGAAGTTTTAATTCCTGTGCCTTTACATGCGCAGCGATTGCGAGAACGTGGCTATAATCAAGCTTTGGAGTTGGCTAAAATCATTGGGCGCAAGTTGCAAGTGCCTGTGGATTTTACCAGTGTGAAACGAATTAAAGCGACGCAGGCGCAGGCAAGTTTGCCGGCCAAGATGCGCGCTGGGAATATGCGTGGTGCTTTTTCTTTGAGGAAGGCCTTGAATTATTCGCATGTGGCGATTATTGATGATGTGTTTACTACTGGGAATACGGTGCGGGAATTAAGTGAATTATTGCATGCTAGTAATGTTAAACAAGTTGATGTTTATTGTGTTGCTCGGGCTTTGCTGTAAAGGAGACTCACGCAATTTTTGGCTACCGAAAGGTATTTGTTTTTTGCGTCAGTACTTTTATCTTGATATTTATTTGGATTTTATTTTTATGAAAAACATTGTGATTTTGGGTGGAACAGGATTTGTGGGGCGGCATTTATGTACAGCTTTGGTGGAGCAAGGTTATACCGTTAGGGTATTATCACGCAATCCGGGGAAACATAAAGATATGACTGTTTTGCCGACTTTAACGATTCGGCGTGTCAATGTCTATCAACAAGATGAATTAAATTTTGCCTGTAAAGGTGCGGATGTGGTGATTAATTTAATTGGGATTTTGAATGAGGAAGGTTCGCATAATGGTGCGGGATTTCGTCGGGCGCATGTGATGGTTGGGCAAAAAGTGATACAAGCATGTATACAAAATCATGTACCTCGATTATTACATATGAGTGCTTTAAATGCCGACTCAGCTAAAGGGACTAGTCATTATTTGCGCAGTAAAGGTGAGGCGGAAAATTATGTGCTTAAACATGCTTTAGCGAATCTTCAGGTCACGAGTTTTAGGCCTTCAGTTATTTTTGGGCCAGGGGATTCTTTTTTAAATCGTTTTGCACGATTAATTAAAATCGCCCCAGGATTTATGTTATTGCCTGCGGCAGATTCAAGTTATGCACCGGTTTATGTGAAAGATGTTGTGACTGCGATGATACGCTCTATTGATAATGCTAAAACTTATGGTGAGCGTTATGATTTATGCGGGCCAAAAGTTTACACGCTTAAAGAATTAGTAGAATATGTTGCGCAATTACAGCATAGGCGTTGTAAGATTATTGGTTTATCACCCAGTTTATCAAAATTAATGGCAGGTTTTATGGAGTTTTTACCTGGCAAACCTTTTTCTCTTGATAATTTTTTAAGTACGCGTATGCCAAGCGTGTGTGATTCATCATTTCCAGCAGTATTTAAGATGACACCCACAGCACTTGAAAGTATCGCGCCTTTATATATTACTCCTCAACGCTAAAGGTATCATGCAGTGAAAATATATTTAGTAGGCGGCGCGGTACGCGATAAATTATTGCAACGCGATGTGACAGAGCGTGATTATGTAGTTGTAGGTAGTACGCCGGAAGAAATGTTAGCCAAACATTTTAAACCTGTGGGTAAAGATTTTCCGGTGTTTTTACATCCTAAAACTAAAGAAGAATATGCACTTGCGCGCACTGAGCGTAAAACAAGTGCAGGATATACAGGTTTTACTTTTCATGCTGCGCCTGAGGTGACATTGGAGCAAGATTTAGCGCGACGCGATTTAACGATTAATGCCATTGCTGAAGATGAACAAGGTCATTTGATAGACCCATTTAACGGCCAAAAAGATTTGCAGTTGCGTTTATTACGTCATGTTTCACCGGCATTTGTTGAAGATCCTGTACGTATTTTGCGCTTAGCAAGATTTGCTGCACGTTTTCATTATTTAAATTTTACTATTGCGCCTGAAACCATGACCTTAATGAAAACCATGGTTGCAAATGGTGAAGTGAATGCCCTAGTCCCTGAGCGTGTTTGGCAAGAATGGCAGCGCGCGCTCACAGAACAAGATCCAGAAATATTTATTCAAGTATTACATGACTGTGGCGCTTTAAAAATATTATTACCCGAAATTGAGCGTTTATTTGGCACCCCGCAAAATAAAATTACTCATCCTGAAATTGACACCGGCATTCATACCCTTATGGTATTAAAACAAGCTGCGTTATTAACAACAGATCCCGTCACGCGATTTGCAGCTTCTATGCATGATGTGGGTAAAGGCATTACCCCAGCAGAATATTTACCTAAACATCCTATGCATGAAGAAAATGGCGTACCACTCGTTGAACAAATTTGTGAACGCCTACGTATTCCACGCATTTATCGCGATTTAGCCGTATTAGTCACACGCTATCATGGTTTAGGCTATAAAATAATGGAACAAGAACGTAAAGATCCTGAAGATATTATAAATTTATTTGAATGTTTAGATGTATTTCGCCGCCCCGAGCGCCTACAACAATTTAGACTCGCCTGCTTAGCCGACGTTCGCGGCCGCCCTGGTTTTGAAAATCAACCCGACAGAAGTGAATTTCTAGAAAAATTATTTATTGCCGCCAAAAACGTCCGCGCCCATGATTTAGGCCTGACACATTTATCAGGTGAAGCAATCAAAGAAGCGGTGCGAGAAGCGCGAAAGATTGCGATTTCAAATATGCTTTAATTCTTTGCCGCACAGAAGCCCTAAATCCATGGGTTTAGGCATTGTTGACCTCACTTGGTCATAGGTTATACATGCTGCCTAACACTTAAAGCACATTGTTTTATTAAGTTAATTGACATATACTTAGATATAAGTAAATATGGAGAAAATTTATGCCTGGCTATAAAGAATATAATGATGCGGCAAAGAAAAATTGGAATCAAATTGTACGATCCACTAAGTCCACTATGGATCAACATTTTTTACTAGTATTTGAAGAGTACATTACAAAAGATGAAAATGCTGCTAATGATATTAAAGTCATAAATAATGAATCAGCAGCACCTGCTGATAAAAGAGCAGCACAATTGAGATTAGCAAATGCTTACAATTATTTTCTAAATGACATATATAATGATAAAAAAACCGTCCCTGAGCTTATAGACTCAATTAAATTTTGTTCTGATAAAATCCATGAATATGTAAAGGGCATTGATAATATAGATCTTAGTAAAAAACCAAATAGGCAAGAAGTTCTTGATGCCATTGAAGCTGTAAAATATGCAAGAAATGCTGATCGACGTGGAAATCCACACGCAAATATCTACGATGTTTTAAACAAAGAAAAAGAGAGTTATCTAAAAACTATTGAACTTCAATTATATTTATATAACACAGCAACTACAGATGATGAAAAAATATTAGCGTGTCAAGAATTAAATAATTCTTATCAAAACTTGTCTTCGAATGCAAAATCTTTT
>JBEKTV010000129.1:0-4306 GCA_049515675.1 Gammaproteobacteria bacterium
TCTTAAGATTATTCAAAACGAATAATGTACTCGTTTCACAGCAAAAGCGCAAATGCTGCTTGACAGAATAAGCCATATCTTTAAACTAGCCGCATAAACCCATCTTAAGGAGATTTGAGTATGCAAGGCGACAAAACCGTTATTCAACATTTAAACACTGTGCTTGGCAATGAGTTAGTGGCCATTAATCAATATTTTCTCCATGCGCGCATGTTTAATCATTGGGGTTTAAAAAAATTAAATGAGAAAGAATATGAAGAATCCATAGATGAAATGAAACATGCCGACAAACTCATTGAGCGGATTTTATTTCTAGATGGTTTACCCAACTTACAAGATTACGGCAAATTATTAATTGGCGAAAACACTAAAGAAGTGTTTATTTGTGATTTAAAACTAGAACAAAAAGCAGTCGCAGATCTTAAAGTCGGTATCGCTTATTGTGAACAAGTGCAAGATTATGTCTCACGTGATTTATTCAGCAGTATCTTAGCGAGCGAAGAAGATCATATCGATTGGCTAGAAACGCAGTTAGATTTAATCGATCGTGTTGGCTTGGAAAATTACCAACAAGCGCAGATGTAATAAAAAAAAAGCCCCTATTTGGGGCTTTTAAATGAATGCTATTTTTGTTGTATTGATAGATACCTTACACCCCCTGAAGATTCTTTTGATGAAGCATCTCCGCCCATATTTATACTTGCATGACTGCTGTCATTTGTACTTGCACGACTGCTGTCATTTGTTGCATGACTGCTGCGATTTATACTTGCATGACTGCTGTCAATTGGGATCGTATCGATCCTTGGCCTTGGCGCCGCCGCAATTGTCCACGCAGCACGTGTTCCTGCTGAAGTAGCTGTAGTAATTGCAACAGTTGTCGCTATACTTCCAGCCGTATTTAATCCAGGAATTAAAGTAGAAACATACAAACCAAGACCTACCATAAAATTGCAAAAGAATTCTTTTCGAAAACTGAAATTTTCATTATCCTTTATTTTATGTTGTATAAAAGCTGTAAAACTTGTTAAATGCGGTTTATCGTCTAGCATAGCCTGTTTTATACATAGGTCTTTTAAACTACGATATTCAGCATATAACTGAAAAAGTGTAGCAAATATTGCATAAAAAATTGCGAATCCAATAGACGCTGGAATATGCAGTAAGGGATTTGCTGCAGTGATTGTATGGATAGCTATTTGAGACATAATCTCTTTAGAGCCAGCATAAGCTATACCATTACCAAGCCCCGTAATCAACGCTCTTTCCGCTATAGCCATGGCAATATCTGTATCATTAACTTTTGTATAATGTCTTATTCCAAAGCCAGCTGCCAGAACAAATGCAGGTATAATGCTACTGATAAAATCCCCACCCACTGATGATAAAGCATCCAGGCCTTGCAGTAATTCTTCTAATTCTTTTGCATTATCTTCACCACCAATTGCTCCCGTGACATCCCCTAAGTTTTGAGTCTCTAATCCATGGATAGCCGAATTAAATTCCGCGCTCGCGGCCCAAAATGCAGCCAGTGAAGCATTGATCAATGTATAAAATTCTATATTCGACTTTTGTTTATTCAGCGCTTTTAATTGTTCAGCAGTAAGTATTGACATTATGTTTCTCCACCTTAAATGATTATGGATTTATAATCAGTAACTAATATAACAACTAAATATTAAGGTAGTATTAAGATTAACAGCTAAGTGGCATGCACCCTGCCATCTCAAATATATGCAAGATGGCAGAGCTTTAAAAGGGGTTATAGAATATCCTTTTTATATAAAGTTTATAACTATTTTCAGCAGTATTTTAGTGAGCGAAGAAGATCATATTGATTGGTTAGAAACGCAGTTAGATTTAATCGATCGTGTTGGCTTGGAAAATTACCAACAAGCTCAGATGTAAAACAAAAGGTACGCCGATTGATATCCACTCGGCGTACCCTAAGCTATTACTTACTTACAATCATTCAATAAAGCAGTGGTGTTAGCCATCATCACGCCTAAATTAAATGCTTCTTCTTTACCTGTTTTAGGATCGGTAAAGAAAGTATTGACATGACCTTGTGCATCCGTTTTGAAGGTTAATTTTAGATCCACAGTTTTACCATTAATTTGCGCGGGTGTACAACCAGGAGCAGCTTGCGCAGCTTGGCCGAGTAACACGCCTAATGTTGCAGGTTCATTTCTGTTGGTTCTAAATGGATTTGATTTAATTGGGAAATCATAAAGCATTGCACTTGCTGTATCACCTTTTCTATCAATACGAATATAGGAAACGGCTTTGGGATCCAATTTGTCTTGAGGAGTAGGTTGTGCTGTGCCTGTGATCCAAGTCTCAGCAATCGCATCTAGAAAAGTCGCTAAAGTAAGACCTGTTTTTTCGCCTCTGGAATTAACAACAATAGGCTTGAATCCTGTACTGGGATTGCCTTCCATTAGGATTTGTACTGTAGGACCATTGCCTTTTGCATTAGATGTATTGGTATCCGCAGCAAATACAGCAACTGGGATTAAAGCAGCTAACATAGATAATTTTAAAATACTTTGTTTCATTTGATTTTCCTTAAATTAAGTTGTGGGTAAAACCTATTACACAAAATCCTTTTCCATAACGGTTTTACGGCCATCTTTGCGGGCATTGGCAATGGCTTCATCGCAAAGCTTGCGAATAATTTCAGACAGTTTTGGTGCAACTGTGCCGGCGGTGTTCATTTCAGATTGTTTACGGATGTAATCTTTAACTTTTGATGTGACTACTAATACAACTTGTTCGCTCATGATAAAATCCTTTTTTAAAGTTTAATAACTATTTCCCTTGAGAATGCTAATGGCTATAGACTAGACATATTTAAGCAAAAAAACAATGTTCAATCATCAATTGCAACTTTTTTTGACCTCTAAACTCATTTACATCTAGACGATACACTACTTTTACACTATTGGCCGCTTTTGGCCAAGTTTCAAAATCAACAAAAAAGGCGATGGCATCTAGTGAGATCTCAGATCCTATCGGTCGCAACATACATTTAACGTGTTTTTCGCCTAGAATTTGCTGGTTTAAGAGTTCAAATTGCCCGTCAAACAAAGGCTCTGGGAAAGCTTGCCCCCAGGGGCCGGCATCTTTCAGGGTTTGGGCCAAATCTAAAGTAAAGGCGTTTAACGGCAATTCACCATCGGTTTCGATAAAGCCTTGTAATTGTTCGGCATTCATTAATTGCGAAACTTGTTCATCAAACACTTTGGCAAATTTATGAAAATGCTCGGGCAAAATACTTAAACCTGCCGCCATGGCATGTCCGCCAAATTTCATAATCAGCTCTGGATATAAAGTAGTGATATGTTCTAACACATCGCGAATATGTAAGCCTGGAATTGATCGTGCGGAGCCTTTTAATTCTTGATCATTTATTTTTGCAAAACAAATCACTGGTCTTTGAAGACGCTCTTTAATGCGTCCTGCTAAAATGCCGACTACACCTTGATGCCAATGTTCATCATATAAACACACACCTGCGGGTAATTTTTCCCTATCCCCTAAAGCAATATCATCTATCATCGCCATGGCGTCAATTTTCATTTGCGCTTCAAGTGTGCGACGTTGTTGATTCAGCGCATCTAATTGCAAGGCCATATCTATTGCCTCTTGTAAATTATCCGATAATAAACAGGCAATGCCTAAAGACATATCTTGCAAACGTCCCGCCGCATTTAAGCGTGGCGCAATTGCAAAGCCTAAATCACTTGCGGAAATTTTTTCATGATGACGTTGTGCAACTTGTAATAATGCTTGAATGCCTACACAACATTGCCCAGCTTTAATACGCTGTAAACCTTGATGAATTAAAATGCGATTGTTGGGATCTAAAGCCACCACATCTGCAACTGTACCAAGCGCAACCAGATCTAAAACTTCCGCTAAATTAGGCTCTTTTATATTATTTTCAGCAAACCAATTGTGCTTGCGCAAATGCGCGCGCAAGGCCAGCATTACATAAAAAATCACGCCAACGCCGGCTAAATGTTTACTTGCAAAAGTATCGCCTAATTGATTTGGATTTACAATCGCATCAGCATTTGGTAATTGCGGTGGCGGTAAATGATGATCGGTAATTAAAACTTGTAAGCCTTGTGATTTTGCATAAGCTACGCCTTCAATACTCGATATGCCATTATCAACGGTAATAATTAAATCTGGATTAAATGTTTGCGCCACTTTTACAATTTCAGGGGTTAAGCCATAACCATATTCAAACCGATTCGGTACTAAATAATCAATATGCTGTGCGCCCATGTTGCGTAAG
>JBEKTV010000130.1:0-4296 GCA_049515675.1 Gammaproteobacteria bacterium
CTTAAGTTTTATGCCCACTTTGAAGTGTATCCTGATATCAAATTAAAAGACATTAAAGCCATTAGTTTAGATATACAAGTCCCGATTGTCAGCGATGCTGATATTGCGCAGATTACTCACCGTATTCAAACAGCCCATAGTGTTTGGCAGCCTTACGATGACGCATCTGAAAATGGTCATCGCGTTACGATTAATTTTACAGGTGCATTATTAGGTGAAGAACAACCATTTACCGATGAAAAAGATTTTCAAGTTATTATTGGTGAAAATCGCATGATTCCAGGATTTGAGGATGAATTACTGGGGCTTAAAATAGGCGACCGTAAACAATTTACCATTACCTTCCCTGAAAATTATGCCGAGCATTTAGCCAATAAGCGCGCAGAATTTACTATTGATGTAGTCAATGTTGAAAAAGGTACATTACCTGAATTGACCGATGAGTTCTGTAAAGAAAAACTTAATATGGAAAATGGTACAGTTGCGGAATTAAAAGAAAAAATTCGTGAAAATTTACAACATGAAGCCAATGAAAAGATTCGTCGTGATTTGCATAAAGAAATTCTTGAAAAGCTAGCAGGTGCAAATCCAATAGAAGTGCCCCCTTCTTTAATTAAAAATGAATTAAAAGTGATAGAAGAGAATAAGAACGATCCGCGTCTGCCAGCTGCTGTCAGAGAAAGCGAGGAAGGCGCGCGCCTTGAAGCCATTAAACGTGTTTCATATAGTTTGCTTCTGGGTCAGTACATTCGTGATCATAATATACAAGTGGACCAGAAAAAGGTTCAACAAGCGGTCATGAATATTGCCAGAAATAGCCAGGACCCAGAAGGTATGCTACGCTGGTTTTTTGAGGACAAAAAACGTCTGAATCCAGTAACCTCTTTGGTATTAGAAGAGCAGGCACTGGACCAGATATTGCAAGAGATCAATCGTAAAGAGATTGAAGTGCCATATAAACAAATTATGGCGTAATAATAAAAGGATTAAAATATGCACATTACTAGTCACAATAGTAAGAATATTGACGCGACCCTAGTGCCTATGGTGGTTGAGCAATCATCAAGAGGCGAGCGGGCTTATGACATTTACTCACGTTTATTGAAAGAACGCGTGATATTTTTAGTCGGCCAAGTAGAAGATAATATGGCTAACTTAATCGTTGCGCAGTTATTGTTCCTAGAATCTGAAAATCCAGATAAGGACATAAGCCTATATATTAATTCCCCTGGTGGTTCAGTGACTGCAGGACTTGCGATTTATGACACTATGCAATTTATTAAACCGAATGTGAATACTTATTGTATTGGTCAAGCAGCGAGTATGGGCGCAGTATTATTAGCAGCTGGTGCACCTAAAAAGCGTTTTGCGCTACCTAATTCACGCGTGATGATTCATCAGCCTTTAGGCGGTGTGCAAGGTCAAGCCTCTGATATCCAAATTCATGCACAAGAAATTTTATCGATTCGCGATCGTTTAAATAAAATTCTTGCCCATCATACTGGCCAGAAGTTAGATAAAATCAGCAAAGATACCGACAGAGACCGTTTTTTAAGTGCTGAAGACGCGCTAAAATACGGCTTAATTGACTCAGTGTTAGAACAACGTACATAACGGAGATTCTAGATGAGTGATAAAAAATTAGATAATACTAGGTTATTGTATTGTTCTTTTTGCGGCAAAAGTCAGCATGAAGTACGTAAATTAATTGCAGGTCCTTCTGTTTATGTTTGCGATGAATGCGTTGAATTGTGCAACGATATCATTCGTGAAGAAATTCAAGATACAACTGAAGTCACTTCGGTTGCAAAATTACCTACACCACAAGAAATTAATCATATTCTTGATGAATATGTCATAGGCCAAACGAGAGCCAAAAAAGTATTATCAGTTGCCGTTTACAATCACTATAAACGCTTAAGCCATGAAGTTAAAACGCAAGATGAACCTGTAGAAATCAGTAAAAGTAATATTTTATTAATTGGTCCAACCGGTAGCGGTAAGACTTTACTTGCGCAAACACTGGCACGTTTATTAAATGTGCCGTTTACTATGGCTGATGCAACGACATTAACTGAAGCCGGTTACGTAGGTGAAGATGTTGAAAACATTATTCAAAAATTGTTACAAAAATGCGATTACGACGTTGAAAAAGCGCAGCGCGGTATTGTGTATATCGATGAAATCGACAAAATTTCTCGTAAAGCTGAAAATCCTTCGATTACCCGCGATGTATCAGGTGAAGGCGTTCAACAAGCTTTATTAAAATTAATTGAAGGCACAGTTGCATCCGTACCCCCACAAGGTGGACGTAAGCATCCGCAACAAGAATTTTTACAAGTCAATACTGCGAATATCTTATTTATTTGCGGGGGTGCATTCCAAGGTTTAGATCGCCTTATTCGTGACCGTTCAGAAAAAAACAGTATTGGTTTTGCCGCCACAGTGCAAACCAAAGATGATCGTAAGACGGACAGTGAAATATTAGGTGAAGTAGAGCCTGAAGATTTGATCAAATATGGTCTTATTCCTGAATTTATTGGTCGTCTGCCTGTGATTGCGACCCTAGAAGATTTAGACATCGATAGTTTAATCCGTATTTTAACCGAGCCTAAAAACGCCCTGACTAAGCAATATAAAACCTTATTCCATATGGAAGGCGTAGAGATTGAATTTAGAGGCAATGCGCTACGCGATATCGCTGAACTTGCCATGAAACGTAAAACGGGTGCTCGCGGTTTACGGTCTATACTTGAAAATATTTTATTAGACACCATGTATGAAATACCCTCGCTTACCGATGTAAGCAAAGTGGTAATAGATGAGAATGTGATTAAAGGCGATAGTAAGCCATTAGTCATATACGACAATCCTAAATTGACAGCAGAAGGGTGTGACAAAAATTAATGAGAATAGAGAGTTGTGTTTTACCACTACGTGATGTAGTTGTTTTCCCTTACATGGTATTACCTTTATTTGTAGGACGTCCGCGTTCTATCAAAGCCCTGGAAGAAACCATGGCAGGTAATAAAGAAATATTCTTAGTCGCCCAGCGCGAATCTAAAAATGAAGACCCACAGGTTTCTGAATTATACGAAATAGGCTGTTTAGCCACCATTTTACAAATTCTAAAATTACCCGATGGCACCATTAAGGTTTTAGTGGAAGGCCGTGCCCGTGGTAAAGTGGTTGAATATTTACATACTGACCCTTATTTGAATGCTTCTATCGAATTAATCGACGAAGACGATACCGGCTTAGATGATGAAGAAACCATCATGCGTTCTGTGCTGGATCAGTTTGAGCAATATGTCGAATTAAATAAAAAAATTCCACCAGAGATGATTAATGCATTATCCAGTATTGGTGAATCAGGACGTTTAATCGATACCATCGCCTCTCACATTCCCGTTAAAATTGCACAAAAACAATCTATTTTAGAGCAGTTTTCATTACCAAAACGTGTCGATAACATGATGGTTTTGCTGGAAGCGGAAATTGAAGCGCTACAATTACAAAAGAAAATCCGCGGCAAAGTAAAAGATCGCATGGAAAAAAATCATCGCGATTATTATTTGAATGAGCAAATGAAAGCTATTCAAGAAGAATTAAATGGTGATGAAAATCAAAATAATGAATTTGAGCAGCTTGAAAGTAAAATTAAAGCAGCACACATGACGCCTGAGGCCAAAAATAAGGCGATGTCAGAACTCAATAAATTAAAACAAATGCCGCCTATGTCAGCTGAATCTACTGTTTCGCGTACTTATATTGATTGGTTAATTAGTGTGCCTTGGAAAAAGAAATCAAAGCTGCAAAATAATTTAACTAAAGCGCAAGAAGTGTTAGACAAAGATCATTATGGTCTAGAAAAAGTCAAAGAGCGTATCACAGAATATTTAGCCGTGGGCCAGCGGGTTAAAAAACAAAAAGGCGCAATTTTATGTTTGGTTGGACCACCAGGCGTGGGTAAAACTTCTTTAGGGCAATCGATTGCGCGTGCAACCGGTCGTGAATTTGTGCGTATTGCTTTAGGTGGTGTTCATGATGAAGCGGAAATTCGCGGTCATAGACGTACTTATATTGGCGCACTTCCTGGTAAAATCCTGCAGAAAATGGCCAAAGTTAAAGTCCGTAATCCACTATTTTTACTCGATGAAATCGATAAACTGTCGACAGATTTTCGCGGCGATCCGGCTTCTGCATTATTAGAAGTATTAGACCCTGAGCAAAACCATACATTTAGCGATCATTACCTTGAAGTTGATTATGATTTATCTGATGTGATGTTTATTG
>JBEKTV010000131.1:0-4291 GCA_049515675.1 Gammaproteobacteria bacterium
ATATCGAGCTGAGTGGGCAAGTTCCAATAATAAATGCGATAGAAATTATTAAGTACGAACCAAATATCATTTTAGATGACATGTTAAACCGTTGGCCAAAAGGTAAAGTCTACAATTTTGAAAACAAAAATTCTATTAAAAGAAGACAAATTATTGAAGATTTAACAAAATATTTCAGAGCGGCGCTTATTCCTGAACTTAAGAAACTGGGTTATAATGCAAAAAATTGTAAAACAGCAAAGGATGCTTTAGAAATGGCCCGGTCATATTTATTAGAATTAGAGCCAAAATTTATATTTGATCTAATATTTAGGCTGATACGAATAGAACAAATACCATTTGTAAAGAAAAAAAGTATAAAAAAAATCAGAAATGTTTGCGCCGGATTAACATATAATACAGTTAAGGAAAAATATCCTTACGTTGCTTTTGTCCTAGAGCTTGAAATATTTTTCCAAATAGCACTAGCCGCAGAACTAAAAGATGTAAAGCCCGAAGGTAATTCACTATCTGATGTAGAATATTTACATTATTTACCCTTTTGTGAATTTTTTGTTGCATATGAAACGTTTCATAACGCTTATGCTTCTTTATTTATGCGAGAAGAACAAAAATTTATTTCTGCTGAAGATATGAAACAACATTTGAGCGAAATTTAAAACAATCTAATCATTATTGTTAACTGTATGAGCATGTGGGAAAATAGTTGATCTTTATAGGCTGAAAGCCTATGATTTTTCTAGCCCAGAGTCTAGCGCGTAGCGCGTAACCCTCGGTAAATGAATAAAAACGAAAATAAGCACTGAAAGTGCGCAACATTTCGCTTTCATTTTAACCGAATTTTGGGCTAAAAAATTTAAGGTTTTCAGCCTAAACCGCTTGTAACTATACCAAAATAATATTAAAATAATCCCACAAAAATAACCTTGAGGTTATATAACAAAGGAGTTATAATGATATGTGGGAAATCGAATATACGGACGAATTCGAGTTATGGTGGGATACATTAGATGAATCAACCCAAGATGCAATAGCCGTGAGTGTAGGAATATTGGAGAAAGTAGGTATAAATCTTGGATTTCCACGTTCATCAAGTGTTAAAAACGGCAAAATAGCACATTTACGTGAATTGCGTATACAACACCGAGGTAGGCCTTATCGCATTCTATATGCATTTGATCCGCGGCGCGTATGTATTTTACTGATAGGCGGAGATAAAACGGGTAATGAAAACTGGTATGAAGAATATGTTCCATTGGCTGAGCAATTATATGAAATTCATATCAACACCCTAAAACACGAGAGGTTAATATAATGCCCAAAAAATTTAATGATTTAATCAAAAAAATGCCTAAATCTCGGCAGAAAAAAATTGCTGCGCAAATTGAACAGGAATTGCTGTCTATGCCTTTGAATGAACTTCGCCAAGCGCAACAATTAACACAGCAACAAGTGGCTAAAAAATTACGCTTAAATCAAGCTGCGGTGTCTAAAATGGAACATCAAACAGATATGTATATCAGCACCTTATCTCGTTTTATTGCGGCAATGGGCGGTAGATTGGAAATCATTGCTCATTTTCCTCACGGTGATGTTATTATTGATCAGTTTGAGCAAGCGTAAATTTTTTATACTGAGATTCAAGGTTGAAATAATATGCCAATATTTTCCTACTTCATGGCTCAAATTTATGACAAGATCATGCAAAAAGCAGAATCGCGTTGTTTGCATGATTGGCGTAGTCAATTGTTAAAACAAGTGAGTGGAACGGTTTTAGAAATCGGCGCGGGAACTGGGGTCAATTTGGATTATTATCCTGATTCAGCAAACCCTATTTATTTACTTGAGCCTGATGCTGCGATGCAAGCAAAACTTCAGCATAAAATTTCAACAAACAATAACGCGCGCGTGAAAATTTTATCAAGCAATGCAGAATCAATTCCACTGCCTAGTGCGAGCTGTGATTTTGTGGTCAGTACTTTAGTATTATGTAGCGTGAATAATCCAGAAGCAGTATTAGCAGAAATTCATCGTGTATTAAAACCAGATGGAAAATTTATTTTTATTGAACATGTAGCGGCTCAAAATAATCCAGAGCGCTTAAAATGGCAAAAACGTCTTGAACCTTTATGGAAAATCATCGCTTGTAATTGTCATTTAACACGCAATACCGAACAAGATATTATTCAGGCAGGATTTAAATTGATAAACATTGAGCGGGGACAAAGCATGCGTGGTGTGCCGGGAGTTGTAAGACCGAGTATAAAAGGTGTTGCTGTAATGCAAAGATGAATAGAGTAAAGAAACACAACTAGCCAGATATTTTCTGGCTAGTTTTTAGAGTCAATACAATTAGTGTGTAAGTACCACGTCAAAGAATGAACTGGTTGGATCATCAGGTTCTTGAGACAACACATCCCAACCATTACCATTAAATTTTGCAGTTAAATATGCTAAATTTTCTGACATGTCGTTAGATAAATGTGATCCCACTAATACCCAATTACCTGCCTCATCGAGTGTGCCACTAGTATAAATTTGATTATTTTGTGTCAATCCAAGCGAGCAATCAGTCCAAGCACTATTAGGATTTTTACATAACATTTGAACGGTTAAGAAAATTCCTGAACGTACCAAATTGATTTGCAGTAGTTCACCTTGTGCATTTTGAATTAATGCTTGAATTCCATTTGATGGATAAACATCACTTGCACAATAATACCAAACTGAACTACCACTGCTGCGGCATAAAGATTTCGCATAAAGATCATCATAACCTTCAAGATAACCATGCCCCACAGCAACCCATTCATCACTTGCAGATACATATTCTATATGATCATAAGAATCGCCAAACGTATCTCTGTTAGGATCATAAACCGCCATGTCACAACTGCGCCATGTATTGGTTTCATTCATACAAAGTGCATGCATGATTTCATAAGGATATTCCGCGTATCCAGTTGAAAATAATACCACCCATTCATTATTGGTAAAATTAACAACAGATGGAAATTGATAATCCATAAATTGTGATGAAGGAGAACAATTCCACCACTCACCATTTGTATTTCTACAAGCAGCAATTAAATTATCATTGTCATCACGACCCGTGAGCATTATCCTGCCTTGGCCATCACTTGCAGAGTCTTTTGAATAATGTCCTAACGGTATCACTGCAGCATCAGGCGTACAATTTTGCCAATCATTATAATTTTCGCTCCGGCAAACAACAGTGAAAGTCCTTAAATCGTCGTTATCAATATATCCAATAGCTGTTGATTCACCAGTAAGAGGATTGTGATATAAAGTGGTATATTCAGCAGGTGTGACGTCAACACCTTGAGAACAGTTTTTCCATTGGTCATTTTCAAGACAAAGGGTATTAAAGTTTTCAGAGGTATATGAAACTGATAAGGCCTCCAACCCTGCATTGGCATTAAATGCTAATAAAATCATAGAGATAAATAGATACTTTTTCATAAATGCTCCAAGAAAATTTGAATGGCTTATTATATATGATTACTATTAATGAAATATTATGACAGTTTGATTATCGAAATTTTAGATTATAATTGATTGATTCTGCAATATTCAACGGAACGATTAATTGAAGGAGAGTATACACGCTAATGATATTACCCAAACAAGTCAAAATCGTCGAAGTCGGACCACGCGATGGTTTGCAAAATGAATCACAAGTCATAGCAACATTAGATAAAATCGCCTTAATTGAAAAATTAAGTGCAACAGGCTTACAGAGTATTGAAGCCACTAGTTTTGTGGCAAAAAAATGGATTCCACAATTAGGTGATGCAGAAGAAGTCATGACCGGGTTAAAACGTACAGAAGGCGTGAGTTATTCTGCACTGGTGCCAAATATTCAAGGTTTTGAGCGCGCATTATCTGTGAATGTTAAAGAAGTGGCTGTTTTTACCGCGGCAAGTGAAGCCTTTACCTTAAAAAATATTAATTGCACAATTGATGAAAGTATAAAACGTTTTGAAGATGTTTTAAAAAGCGCAAAGCAACATGATATTAAAGTGCGTGGCTATGTATCATGTGCATTAGGCTGCCCTTATGCCGGAGACATTTCACCTAAAGCGGTTGCGGATGTTGCTAAAAGATTATATGACATGGGTTGTTATGAAATTTCACTAGGCGATACAATCGGTGTTGGCACTGTCAATAAAGTAAATTTAATGTTAGATGCAGTGCAAAAAGTAATGCCAACAGATGCAATTGCAGTTCATTTTCACGATACTTATGGTCAAGCCTTAATTAATATTTA
>JBEKTV010000132.1:0-4277 GCA_049515675.1 Gammaproteobacteria bacterium
TATATGCAGACTGGCATCATAAAAATAAACATGAAAAATTACTTGCAGAACTTAACACCCATCAGGCTGTAGACTTAGCACAAACAGGTTTATCAGATGATTTTAAGCGCATTCAATTCATGTTAAATGCGCAAAAAAAATCTCTACAAGATACATTATCTGTCCAGTATCAACATTTAATACAATTAGAACATGCTAATTATGCACGCTTAGCACAAGAATTAACTGACAAAATCAATCAATATAATAAATTAATATATCACTATCATCTGTTAGTTACGAGTGGAACTGCTTCTGCGGTAACCCTTGATTTGTTGTATAAGATTTTGGCTTTTGGGATCATGCCACTTGCTAGCGCGTTGTTTTTTGGTTTTTCAATGTTGAATCAAATTAAAAGCTGGAGCGAAGATATCAATGCATATATCAGTGCATTGCAACAATATGAACAAAAAATAAATTATTTAATGCATTTTGATTTAAATGAAAAAAATCTGCACATAATTAATAAAAATTTAATACAAGTCGGTCTTGCACCCCTGATGAGTGGGCAAGATAAAATGAAATATCTATTTCAAGAAATGCTCGGTATTGAAAAAGTTAAAAAAGTTGCCACAGATAAAATAATAGCACATAGTTATTGGTATTCTTTTATGTTGACTGGCATGACGTGCTTGTTTTTTTGTGCAAATCCAGCGATTGGACTTGGTATTTTCGGTACAGGGATAATCACATATGGTCTGCTAAAATCGATACGGCCATACGCAAGTTTAACAAAAACACCTATGATATGCGCATTTAAGGCGCAAGCTGCGTCATCATCTTCGCCATTTGTGAAAATAATTCAGCGCGCACGTGAGTTTTGCGAAATACCAACCCAATCTCCCGGTATGGCGCTGGCTTTTTAAAAGGAATATATTCAATATTTTTGGTGGCAATTTTTGTTGCAAGTTTTGGGAATAAGGTTACGCCTAAATTTTGCGCAACCATATGACGCAAAGTCTCAAGGCTGGTTGCTTGAAAATCGCTCATATGAACGGTTTGAATACTATCGCAAATAGAAAGTGTTTGATCGCGCATGCAATGGCCGTCTGAAAGTAATAAAAGTTTTTCATCATTTAAGTCTTTAAATTGAATGCTTTTCTTTTTTGCAAGAGGATGCATTTGATTCACCGCCAAATAAAATTCTTCAGTAAATAAAGGCAGCGTTATCAATGCATCATTATTGATAGGTAGCGCCATAATCGCTAAATCTAATTGTCCATGTTCTAGCTGTTGTATTAATGTTTGGGTTTTTTGCTCATGTAACCAGAGTGATAATTTAGGTAATTTTTTATGCGTGGTTTGCACGAGTTGTGGCATTAAATAAGGACCTAGGGTTGGAATAATGCCCATATGAATATCTCCAGCCTCTTTGTCTTGCAGGGTATGTGCATAAGTTTTAATGGCTTCAATATCTTGTAAAATGCGAGTTGCTTTTTGCGCAATGATTTCACCTGCTGGTGTTAAACGGACGTTTTTATTATTACGTTCAATTAATACAACGCCTAAGCGATCTTCCAATTTTTTAATTTGTACGCTGAGTGTAGGTTGGCTGACGTGAACCTGCGCTGCGGCTTTGCCAAAATGTAGGGTTTTAGCAACGGCGACAAGGTAGCTTAAATCGCGTAGTTTCATAGACAATACCTATTGATTTGATTGATTCAATGCATTTTACAATGTTATGTGGCGCTTGTATAGTTCTATTATCAAATACAGATAGAAGGAGGTTTTATGGATTTAGTGAAACAAATGAACGTGGTGTTGGCAAATACTTATGCTTTATATTTAAAAACCCAGAAATATCATTGGAACGTCAAAGGGGTACATTTTGCGTCCCTGCATTTATTTTTTGAGGGTCAATATGATGAACTCGCTGAGAGTGTAGATGCTATTGCCGAACATATTCGTATGTTGGGTTTTGATGCGCAAGGGTCGTTTAATGAATTTCAAGCTTTGAATAAAATCACTGATGGCAATGCCCATATGGATGCCGCCGGCATGATTGGAGATTTATTAGACAGCCACAATATTGTGGTCAACATTTTAACAACGACTTTAGAATTAGCCCAAAAAATTGGTGATGAGGTCATTGCTGATTTTATGATTCAACGCCTTGCGGCGCATAGAAAGCAGCAGTGGATGTTGCGTAGTTTGCAGTGAAATATAAGACACCCACAGTGAAATATAAGACACCCACAAAATTAACCATAGGGATAAAAATGTGGGTGTCTATTATTCTTATAAGATTTACTGATTATCTGAAGTAGCGTTATTGACCACATTCCCAGTGGTATCCACAGTATTATTGACAACATCACCTGTGGTATCCACAGCAGTATTAGTCACATCTCCTGCAGTATCCACTGTAGCGCTTGCAGCATTGCCTACAGTATCAGCTGTGTCGCTTACAGCATCATCTGCAAAAACTGAGAATGAAAGAACCATAGTTAACATAGAAATCATTAAAGTGAAATTTTTCATGTTGCGTTTCCTTTTGGCTGTTTGCTGGGAAATATAAGACATCCATTAATTTAAGCATTGATATACCTAAACGCAAGCTGGTGAAGAATATATGATGGAGAGGAATATATGACACCCACAAAATATAACGTGGGTGTCATATATTTTATTTATCCTTTAATTATCAACAAATTAAATATTGTAAAAAAGTGGATGTCTTATATTTTATAAATCAGAAAGATAACAAAAAAATCATGTCCGTACCAAGTTTTATGGGCAATTAAATAACTAATAGTTGCAAATGTTAATAAGAACCATTATCATTTGTGATTATTTGTTGTGAGGTTGACTATGCCGGGTTATTTAAGTAATGTTGCCAGCTATACTGGTAACTCTCTGGGTTTTGTGGGTAATCGCGTGTTTGATGGCGGGAAATGGCTATTTAAAAAAACTGGACTTGCCAAAGCAGATAAGTTTATTGAAAACAATAGTGTATATTTGCATGCCATTCCTTATACGTTACTAGGTGGTTATCTGTTTATGGAATTAGAGGAAAGCTTTAGAGGTGATGAGCAGACTTCTGAATACAATCTGAATAATCCACTTGTTCCTGTCGGTATGTGTCTTGCTGCATTAAGTGCACTAGTCAATACGGGCGCGATTCTTTATTACCGACACAAAACCTCTAATAGGGCGCAGTGGTCTACTTCATTAGCCGGAGTAAATGCGGGTGAGAGTGATGATGGCAGCGAAGGTAGTAGTGATAATGGTGATGATGATCTTGAAGAAGGTGCGCGTTTTTTAAATCGATTTGAAGAATTTACCAGTCATACCATAGGTATCACTTTTTATAATTTTGCCTTAGGTTTTGGTGCTACTGTTCCTTTTCTTTATCAGCGCACATCTTTAGCAGGAGTGGCTTCATTAAGTATTTTGATGTCATATATATTGGCGAAATGTGAATTAGCATTACATGAGGCTAATTTAAATGAAGCAGCCGAAGATCATGAGCAATCAAGTTACGCGGCTTTATATGCAAGCTTGGTTACAGATGTAAATGCTGCGCAAACGCCGGTTGAAAAACTTTTAGCTATTTGGATGCCGCTTGGCATTTTAGGATCGCACGCGCTTGCTGGAATATTTGGTGTTAATAGCGCTTTGTCTGCTATGAAATTATTAATGAACGAGGATCAGGAAATACCTCAAGAGCTACAGATAATGCTTTATCTGATTATTCCGATTGGCGCATTTTCTCATTCGGTGAGTGAGTTGCAAGGATTTAAAAATTTTTTCAGTAATCTGAAAAGATTGCAGACGATTTTCATGAGTCTTACACCTAGACAAAAGGCCTTATTTGCACTTAAGGCTTTTACAGCAAGTTGTACTGTTTTAATCCATGTTATGCCAGAGGCTATTGGCTTTACGCTATTGGTTGAAAAATTATCTGGTAGGGAATTGGATAGAATAACCAAAAGCATGCTGACAGTTACAGGGGGTGTTCTGTTTGGTGTGCCTGATATTTTGACTACTTCTGCGACTACTATGTTACCTGCATTGCGAAGATCTTTTGAGAATAACAATGAAGGCTTGCCACTACATAATGATATTGCTGTTAATGTAGCTGGTAGTATACAGCTCTCTCAATCTAAAAAGTGATGAGGAAATTTTTTTATTTATGAATCTAAAAAATTTAAAGAATAAAGCGCATGAAAATATTGAATTGCTTATCACAAATATTGAAACAGCTTCTCTAGATGAAAATATATCACAGACTATAT
>JBEKTV010000133.1:0-4252 GCA_049515675.1 Gammaproteobacteria bacterium
AAAAAATCTAGGGTTTTCTCCAGCTAATTATTTAGCAACTTATATGGTTGAAGAGTTTGGTTATGCCCATCCAAAACAGCAACACATTGATTTATTTGAAGAAAAAATTAAATCAGTGGCTGCCATGCATCAAATACCGCTGGATACGATTCCAAATGATCAGCAAATTGAATGCTTATTTTCAGAAGTTCAGGCTTATATTGATTTAGACAAGGTTTATTCTGCTTAATATAACCGTCATTGCGAGCGCAGCAAAGCAATCTAGGTTCGCCTTTGGCTCGCAATGATAGTCTTGTTGATGTAGAATGCTCACATGCTAAATATTCAAAATCTATCAGTACAATACGGCCGTCAAGAACTGTTTCATAACGCGACTTTTCAGTGCCGCCCCGGGCAACGTTTTGGTATCACCGGAAAAAACGGCGCTGGCAAGTCTAGCTTGCTGCGCATTATTGATGGTCAAGAAAAACCCGCTGCTGGTGATGTCAGCCTTCCTTATGATGCGCAAATTGGCATGCTCTCACAAGATCATTTTAAATATGAAACTTGGCCTGTGGTCGATGTGGTGATTTCAGGCAATAGCCAATTATGGAATGCCTTTAAACGTAAAGAAGAATTACTCGCTAAAGCAGATTTCACCGAAGAAGATGGAATACTGTTAGGCACATTAGAAGAGCAAATTGCCCACAATCGTGGTTATGAAGCGCAAAGTATTGCCCAAACTTTATTATCCGGTTTAGGCATAGCCCAAGAAAAACATAACGGCACTATGGGCGCGCTATCAGGCGGATTTAAATTACGCGTGTTACTTGCGCAAGTATTATTTCAAAATCCTGATGTGTTATTACTCGATGAACCAACCAACCACTTAGATATTACCTCTATTCATTGGCTAGAAGAATATTTAAAAACCGAATTTGAAGGCATAGTATTATTTGTCTCTCACGATAAACACTTTTTAAATTCTGTATCTACAAATATATTAGATATCGATTACGGCACGATTACGCCGTACACCGGTAATTATGAACGCTCTTTACAATTAAAAGCGCAAGCTGAAGAGCAGCGTGCGAGCGCGCGTCGTAACCAAGAAATGAAAGTAGAGCAATTACAAACTTTCGTTGAAAAATTTGGCGCCAAAGCAAGTAAAGCCAAACAAGCGCAATCTAAGCAAAAACAAATTGATCGTATAGAACTTACCGAAATTAAAAGCACAAATCGCCGTGCACCATTTTTCTCATTCAAACAAGCAAGGCCTTCAGGCAAACGCGCATTTGCTGCAGAAAATATCAGCAAATCATTTGGCGATTTAAAAGTATTGCATAACGTCAGTTTTGAAATGTTACGCGGCGAGAAAGTCGCCATCATCGGTGCTAACGGTATTGGTAAATCAACATTTTTAAAGATAGCCATGAATGAACTTGCACCCGATACTGGTAAAATTGAATGGGGACATGAAGTAAGCGTAGGTTATTGCGCGCAAGATCATCACGAACAATTAAAAGGTGCACAAACATTATTTCAATATTTGGAAAACGAAGCGCCCGCAGATCAGCGCGATCGTGTGCGTAGTGTATTAGGGCAAATGTTATTTTCAGGTGATGATGCCCACAAACAAGTGTCGCAATTATCAGGTGGCGAAGCTGCACGTTTATTATTAGGCTCGCTGATTATTAAACAACCAAATGTTATTGTACTCGATGAACCCACTAACCATTTAGATTTAGAAGCCATTGAAGCTTTAGGCAATGCCTTAAAAGCATTTCCCGGTAGTTGTTTATTCGTAAGCCATGATAGAGATTTTGTTCGCCTTTTAGCAACACGTATTATTGTGTTAACACCACATGGCCTAGAAGATATCACCGCAAGTTATGATGATTATCTAAACGCCGCCGGCCAAGATTATCTAAGTCGCGCAAAAGCAAGTGCTGAGAAAAAGCCTGCCAAAAACCCAGTAGAAAAACCCAAAAAACGCGAAATGCCAGATAATATCAGCGGCAAATTACAACGTGAAATAGAACAACTCGAAAAACAAATTGCCGACATCGATAATCAAATGTCGCATCCTGATTTTTATATCGATACCGATAAAAAAGAAATCAGAGCGCTGAATTCTCAGCGTAAAGAATTACAAACTGAATTAGACGCGAAATGGGCGAGTATAGATTCATAAAATCAACAGCACGGAAAATTAATCATTTTTTTGGGCGTGGTAAAAAATATGTATCTAGAGCATTATCATTAAAAGCAGTGGATGCTGCAATTAAGCAAGCTGTAGTAGATAATGAACCTTTGCCTAAGTGTTTTCTGCGAAACTTCGTATGAATTTTTAATAAAAGTATACAAACTTAGGCCTGCGGCCTATGTTTGAAAATGTTATAGAAGTTTCTACTATAGAGATAAAAGACAAATCCTGCATTTTATGGTATCCTTGCACGCTTAACCAAAGTTCGTCCTAAGGAGCAAGCCATGTCCAAAAAACACCAAAAATCCCAATTATTACATACACTTGTAGAACACATTGATATTACTCAATTTGATGCAAGTCCTATTATTAATGCCATGGGCAAAATGTCGTTTACGGCGCGAGATTTGGGGCGTGGGGCTGAGATTTTTAATACTATGTTACAGGACAAAGACTGCGCGATTATTTTGACCATCGCAGGCTCAACCAGTGCTGGCGGCTGTATGCAGCTTTATGCGGATATGATCAAATACAATATGGTGGATGCGATTGTTGCCACCGGCGCAACTATTGTGGATATGGACTTTTTTGAAGCTTTAGGCTTTAAGCATTATCAAGGCGATATTCAAGCCGATGATACGATATTACGCGATTTGTATATCAATCGTATTTACGATACTTATATTGATGAAGAAGAATTACAATCTTGCGATAAAACCATTCAAGCGATCGCTGATAGCATGCCGGCAAAACCGACAAGCTCACGTGAATTTATCCGCGAAATGGGGCGTTATTTAACGACTCATGCCAAGAAAAAAGATTCTTTAGTGGAATTAGCCTTTAAACATAACGTGCCGATTTTCTGCCCAGCGTTTACTGATTCGAGCGCAGGTTTTGGTTTAGTGTTACATCAAGAACATAGGCCCAATCATCATTTAACCATAGACTCGATTCGTGATTTTCGTGAATTGACCGAAATTAAAATTCAAAAAGACACCACCGGTTTATTAATGATAGGTGGCGGCGTGCCAAAAAACTTTACTCAAGATACTGTGGTCTGTGCAGAATTATTAGGTAAACAAGTGGGTATGCATAAATATGCGGTACAAATTACAGTGGCTGATACTCGCGATGGTGCTTGTAGTAGTTCAACCTTACAAGAAGCACATTCTTGGGGTAAAGTCAGCGTGGTGAACGAGCAAATGATTTTTGCAGAAGCAACTAGCGTGATGCCATTACTTGCGAGCGATGCTTATCATCGTGGACATTGGAAAACACGCGAGCGTCTTGAGCTTACTCGCTTGTTTGCGGATTGTAAGGAAACACAAACAAACGCTGTATCGAAAAACTTGCCAGAAACAGCAGCGTCTGTGTAATTATTTTGCTTAAATAGATATTCAGTCCTAGCGCATGGGCGCCTATTATCATCGCATATGAGGTGAATAATAGCGTCGCCCACAGTGCGAAAAATTTCATAATTTCTTTTGCATAACTGCCTTTTGATTTAAACACCACATGTTTACTCGCAGCAAAACTAAACAAGCCACCACTTGCACGCGCCAAACACTCGCTGACAAAGATCATATCGGTGAACATAAAACTAAAGGTGAAAATCAACAAATCTACCAGCGCGGTAATAAGACCAACACTAGAGAAGCGCAAAAACACGAAATAAATTTTGGCCGAATCGAGTAGGGGATTAAAATGCGAGCATGCATTATTATTTTCATAAATAGTCGCGATTTTTAATTCGGTAATAGGGATGTGATGTTGCACAGCATAAATCAGCATTTCCAATTCAAATTCATAACCATGACTTCTGATTTTTAATAAAGGTGTGAGTAACGCGCGTGGAATGCCGCGTAATCCCGTTTGGGTATCCACTAATTTTTTACCAATAAATAAAGTAAATATAGCGCGCGTTAGTTTATTGCCCCATTTAGAGCGCAGGGGAATATGCCCGGTAAAATGCCGACTGCCTAATATTAAATGCTGCGGTTCAAGCGCCAAAGTATTTGCAGTATGAATGATATCTTTAGGTAAATGTTGCCCATCGGCATCAGCAGT
>JBEKTV010000134.1:0-4222 GCA_049515675.1 Gammaproteobacteria bacterium
CCTATAATAGCATAGGAAATAGAAAAGGAATTTTATAAGCATGCTGAAAATTTTAGTCCCCGTCAAACGTGTTGTTGATTATCGTGTAAAAATTCGCGTCAAATCCGATAATTCTGGCGTTGTCACTGAGCATGTCAAAATGTCTATGAATCCTTTCGATGAAATCGCAATTGAGGAAGCTGTACGACTCAAAGAAAAACAACAGGCGTCTGAAATTATTGCCGTTTCAATTGGTGATAATGCTTGGCAAGAAACACTGCGCACGGCTCTTGCCATGGGTGCAGACCGCGCAATCCTAATCCAAACAGATCAAATATTATTACCGCGTAGCATTGCGAAAATACTCCATAAAATGGTTACACAACATGATATTAATTGTGTGTTAATGGGTAAACAAGCCATAGATCAAGATTATAATCAAACCGGACAAATGTTAGCTGCACAATTGCAATGGGCGATTGCGACTTTTGCCTCGAAAATTGAGATTAAAGATAATGCAGTTATTGTCACCAAAGAAGTGGATAACGGTCTAGAAACTTTGCAATTAACGCAGCCTTGCGTCATCACAGTTGATTTACGCTTAAATCAACCGCGCATTCCCAGTTTGCCCAATATTATGCAAGCAAAACAAAAATCATTAGAAATAATCGCGCTAAATGATTTATCGTTAAATTTAAACAGTCAATGTCAAACTTTAAAAGTTGAACCGCCGCAAATGCGTCAAGGCGGTAAAATGTTAGCGAATATTGATGAATTAGTCACCGTATTAAAACAGGGAAAAATGATTTCATGACACAAGCTTTAGTCATTGGGGAATTTAATGATATTGGCATAAC
The DNA here is from genome assembly GCA_049515675.1 of Gammaproteobacteria bacterium. Taxonomy (GTDB): domain Bacteria; phylum Pseudomonadota; class Gammaproteobacteria; order JABCZS01; family JABCZS01; genus JABCZS01. The sequence continues at coordinate 837 of JBEKTV010000134.1, forward strand.
GTCAGCAACGTTAAGTACAATTCATGCGGCTACGCAACTTGCCGATAAGGTTGATTTACTGATTGCCGGCACAAATTTATCTGCGGTTATTGCGCACGCGCAAAAAATTGATGGCATTAAAGACGTATTAGTTGCAGAACATGCGGCCTATGATCATGCTTTAAGTGAAAATATGGCTGCGCTGATTGTGCAATTTAAAGATTATCAATATATATTAATGAGTGCTAACACTTATGGTAAAAATATTCTGCCAAGAGTTGCAGGCTTATTAGATGTAGACATGGTTTCGGATGTGAGTAAAATAATTGATGCGAATACTTTTATTCGCCCCATTTATGCAGGCAATGCGCAAGAGAGCGTTAAAATCACAGCAAATCCCATTTGCTTAACCATTAGGCCTACAGCTTTTACACCGGCTACCCAAACAAACAATTCAGCAGCGCTTAAAAAAATAGACACAGTTTGCGATTTAAAATTATCACAATTTATCGAATTAAAACAAGATAAAAACGAGCGCCCTGATTTAACCCAAGCAAAAATTGTGGTCTCAGGAGGACGCGCTTTAGGTAGCGCAGAAAATTTTAAATTAATAGAACAATTAGCAGATAAGTTAGGTGGTGCAATAGGCGCCACACGCGCTGCAGTTGATGCGGGCTATATTGCCAACGAGTATCAAGTCGGGCAAACTGGCAAAGTGGTAGCGCCGGATTTATATATTGCCATTGGTATTTCCGGCGCCATTCAACATATTGCTGGCATGAAAGACAGTAAAGTGATAGTTGCCATCAATAAAGATAAAGATGCACCCATTTTTCAAATCGCAGATTATGGTGTGGTTGCGGATTTATTTGAAGCAATCCCAGAGTTTATGAAAAAATTAGAAGGATAGTCCCATGTTGCAATTTGGTTTAGATGAGTCCATTCAATTATTACGCGAAACCGTTAGACAATTCGCCGAACAGGAAGTCGCGCCTATTGCGGCAGAAATTGATAAAACTGATCATTTTCCACGGCAACTGTGGCCAAAATTAGGTGCACTTGGTTTACTCGGTATTACCGCAGAACCTGAATATGGCGGCGTTCATATGGGTTATTTAGCCAATGTGGTCGCGATGGAAGAACTCTCGCGTGTTTCCGCATCGGTAGGTTTAAGTTATGGGGTACATACTAATTTATGTATTAACCAAATTACTTTAAATGCAACAGCTACACAAAAACAAAAATATTTACCCAAATTAATTAGTGGTGAGCATGTAGGCGCACTCGCAATGAGTGAAACTTCATCAGGTTCAGATGTCATGAGTATGCGCTTGATTGCCGATGATAAAGGGGATCATTATGTATTTAATGGTAATAAAATGTGGATTACTAATGGTCCAGAAGCTGATGTCATTATTGTTTATGCTAAAGTACAACCCAGTGAAGATGAAAAAAAGATCACCGCCTTTATTATCGAAAAAACATTCCCAGGATTTTCTACCGCACAAAAACTCGATAAATTAGGCATGCGTGGTTCGCCCACATGTGAGCTCGTGTTTAATAATTGTATTGTGCCTAAAGAAAATATTTTAGGTGAAGTCAATAAAGGTACAAAAGTATTAATGCGAGGTTTAGATTATGAACGCGTAATGTTATCTGCAGGTCCTGTTGGCATTATGCAAGCGTGTTTAGATTTAGTGATTCCTTATGTACATGAGCGTAAACAATTTGGCAAAGCAATTGGTGAATTTCAACTCATGCAAGGTAAAATTGCAGATATGTATACCACCTTAAATGCCTGTCGCAGTTATTTATATGCTGTTGCACAAGCCTGCGATCGCGGTGAAGTCGTACGTAAAGATGCAGCGGGTGTTATTTTATATTGTGCAGAAGCCGCAACCCAAGTGGCATTACAAACAATACAAAGTTTAGGGGGCAATGGCTATATTAATGAATTTCCCGCAGGAAGATTTTTGCGGGATGCAAAACTTTATGAAATCGGCGCCGGCACTAGCGAAATTCGTCGTATGTTGATTGGTCGTGAATTATTTAACGAGACAAAATAAATGTCACAAATTATTAGCAAAATTAAAGCCAGTAGTGAAGAATTCAAAAAAAACGCTGCACATATGCAATCGCTTACGGATGAACTGTTACAAAAAGTAAAAAAAGTCCAACAAGGTGGCGGCGAAAAAGCAGTAGCTGCGCATCTATCACGTAATAAATTATTACCACGCGAGCGTATTAATCAATTGCTCGATCAAGGTTCACCATTTTTGGAAATTGCACAACTTGCGGCAGACAATGTGTATGATGAAGAAGTGCCAAGCGCAGGCATAATTGTCGGCATTGGCCGTGTATCTGGGCGTGAATGTATGATAGTTGCCAATGATGCCACAGTTAAAGGCGGCACCTATTATCCGTTAACAGTAAAAAAACATTTACGCGCACAAGCGATTGCTAAAGAAAATCATCTACCCTGTATTTATCTAGTGGATTCCGGCGGTGCAAACTTACCGCATCAAGCAGAAGTATTTCCAGATCAACAACATTTTGGGCGTATCTTTTTTAACGAAGCACAAATGTCGAGTTGTAATATTCCACAAATTGCAGTAGTGATGGGATCATGTACCGCAGGTGGCGCTTATGTGCCCGCAATGGCTGATCAAAGTATTATGGTAAAAAATCAAGCCACCATTTTTTTAGCAGGACCACCTTTAGTAAAAGCCGCAACAGGTGAAGTGGTGAGCGCTGAAGAATTAGGTGGCGCTGATGTGCATTGCGCAGTTTCAGGCGTTGCAGATTATTATGCAGAAAATGATACTCATGCCTTGCAAATTGCACGTGAAATTATTGCCAATTTGGATGCGCCTTTTACCCAAACATTAGCCATAAAAAAACCAGAGGAACCCATTTATCCTATTGAAGAACTCTACGGCATTATTCCAAACGACCCACGCGTACAAGTCGATGCACGAGAAATTATCGCAAGATTAGTCGATGGCTCAGAATTTTTTGAATTTAAAGCCATGTATGGCAAAACCATTGTTTGTGGTAGTGCACATATTCATGGCATTCCGGTGGGCATTATTGCTAACAATGGCATTTTATTTTCTGAATCTGCATTAAAAGCCACACACTTTATTGAAATGTGTTGCAAGCGAAAAATCCCCATTATTTTTTTACAAAACATTACCGGTTTTATGGTCGGCAAAAAATACGAAGCCGAAGGCATAGCCAAACACGGTGCAAAATTAGTGGCAGCAGTTGCTTGTGCAAATGTGCCGAAAATAACGCTCATTCTTGGCAATAGTTTTGGTGCTGGCAATTATGGTATGTGTGGACGTGCTTATGATCCACGATTTTTATTCACATGGCCTAATTCAAAAATCGGTGTGATGGGCGGT
>JBEKTV010000135.1:0-4209 GCA_049515675.1 Gammaproteobacteria bacterium
ATTAAAGTGTGGCTCTATCACTATTCCTTCAATTGTAAAAGGATCTTGACCATTTGTATTAGCATAATTGTAATTACCTGTACTAGGCGTTGCATAAAATGTCCCCACAGAAGCGGTAAGCCCACCTTCCAAGGTAGGTACATATACGCCTTGGTCAGCAAAAGCAACAGTAGAAATTAAACAAGTCATAGAAGTAAGTGCGATTCTTTTCATTTGAACATCCCGTGAGTGAAAATTAAAGCGAAATTATTGTTGTTAAGGCAATAAAAGTCAATCCCAACATTCGGTATTCTTTAAATTTTTAATGTCTTTTGCTTTAAACACAGGGTCAACACCAGATTTTTTCTGCTGCATATAATTTTGAAAAGCCGCAAATGCAATTTTACTCAGTAAAAATATCGCAATTAAATTCGTCATTGCCATTAATGCCATAAACAAATCTGCTACATTCCATACAGTTACAAGCTCTGCGATAGATCCTAAGATCACAAAGACAACCACTAACAGACGATAAGAAATAACACTTAATGGATGCGCATGAATATATTCCAGATTGGTTTCACCATAATAGTAATTACCAATAATCGAACTAAATGCAAACAAAAATATACACAAGGTTAGAAAATAATTGCCAATAATACCTAATTCGGAAAGCATAGCGGCTTGCGTAATTTGCACGCCTTGAACGCCTTGTAATAAATGTGAATCTGTCAGCAAGACAATAAATGCTGTGGCGCTACAAATTAATAATGTATCTACAAATACCCCTAAGGTTTGTACTAGCCCTTGTTTTACAGGATGACTTACTTCAGCTGCAGCAGCCACATTAGGTACACTGCCCATCCCTGCTTCATTGGAATATAAACCACGTTTTATCCCATGTAAAATTGCCGCACCAAGACTGCCACCAGCAATTTGTTCAAAGCCAAAGGCATTTTTAACAATTAATACCATTAAGGATGGAATCTCAGTAATGTGATTAAACATAATAAATAAGGCAATCAAAATATAAATGCCAGCCATCACTGGTATTAGATATTGACTGACGTGAGCGATTCTATGTACGCCGCCTGCAATAATAAATGCCGTTAAAGCGCCAAGAATTAAACCCACAATTAAGGGCTCAAAACTAAAATGATGAAATGCAGAGGCAATGGTATTAGCCTGCACTGCATTAAACGCAAATCCATAACAAAACACAGTCACTAGCGCAAAAAACATTCCCATATATTTTGCATTTAAACCGCGTTGCATATAATAAGCAGGTCCGCCACGATAACCGGTTTTATCTTTTATTTTATAAATTTGTGCCAGCGTGCATTCAATTAAACTTAAAGCAGCACCCACTAGCGCAATCATCCACATCCAAAAAACAGCGCCAGGTCCACCTAAGGAAATGGCAATTGCAACACCCGCAATATTACCAGTGCCCACGCGCGATGCTGTACTAATACAAAATGCTTGAAATGATGCAATGGCTTTACGTTTATTGGCAGGTCTTTTTGCAACCGTTTCTTGTAGCATTTCACGAATCAAACGAAACTGGGCAAAATTGGTTTTAACAGTAAAATAAATACCAAGACCAATTAACATAACGATTAAAACGTAAGACCATAACCAATTATTGAGTAATGCTAACATGATGAATATTTTCCTAGTCGAATGCAATTGTAAATGCGATACCCGCATAACTATTGCTATAACCTGATGCGCTTGAGTAACTGGCATTAGTATAGCCTACAAAAGCGTTTAAATAAGTGATATCGGTAATTGCACCAGATACACCACCTTCTGCTAAATAAGTCATGCCATCTTCTCCAGGATGAGTATTTTGATAACCTGGCCCTGCTTCTACATACCATGACCAAGTAGGCAATATCCATTGTTGCAGAGTTAAAAATAGGTTTCCTTCAATATATTCTGAAGGATTAAAATAATTATTGGTGTCTAATTGTTTTGAATCTTCAAAATAGCGCACTTGCGGGCGAACACCAAGTCCAAACGATGGCCATAATAAAATATCACTAGATGCGGTAATACCGTATCTAGCGTTGCCATCGGTAAAATTTTTATAATATGGACTTAAAGAAAATTGCGTACGATAATTAGGCATATAAAATAAATCAACGCCATAGGAATTTACTGTGATTTCATTTGCAACTGCATAATATGTATCTACTAGACTTTTATCCGCATATAAATTAACCGCCCATTCATCTTGCGCTTGATAAAATAAATCGACAAAACCTGTCCAAGGTGACCAATCGGTGTCAAAGTGAATGGCATTTATGCCCACACCTAAATGCAGGGTTTGCTCGATTAAATGCATGATTTGGGATACACCTAAAATCTCACCATGAGCTGAATCAGCGTTTTGATTATATTGTTGATAAGCGGCTAATAGATTAGAAGTCTGGGTTTTATTCCACCTGTGACCTGCGCTCATACCAGTTTTGTAAATGGTTAAATCATCGGTATCATGCTCAAATCTAAAATAAGGTTCTATAAAATAATTTGCCGCAGCTTGATTGGTAAAAAAATCAAGATTTTGAAAAGCCAAGCTTGATTCACCTTCATAATCTTCTAGCCAAGATTTTGCTTTATAAGGTTGATTAGACCACAAAGCCGCTCTTGCATTGGCAATGATCAAATCGGGATTATCAACTTGTTCTGGATTATTATTATCTGCAACTTCATCAGCAGTAAAAGACTTGTCGTTATAACTTAAACTATCTACTAAACCTGCGAGTGCAATCTGATAATCAGTTGCATCTAAATCGCTAGCTAATAAGGACTTATAAATTTCGGAAGCTGCATCATAATCACCTAGCCACATCTGTATGCGTGCGATTCTAAACAGTGCTATACGCTGATAGGTTTCTGATTGATTTGTTTTTGCACTAAGGTGTAAATCATGATAAATATCTAAAGCCGTAATAGGATCATTAGCATCAATTGCTTCACTTGCGTGAGAGAGTAAATCAATATAAGCTGATTGCGCAAATGCAAGATGTCCATAAAAAAATGTTAAAATAAATATACATAATTTTTTAATCAGTTTCATTTTCCTGGCCCCCAAATGCGTTTGCGTGCAAAAAATTCCTGACAATAACCATATACACAGGCGGGCGCCATAATCATTTGATAAAACAACATATACGCAACAAATGATAAATTAATTTTAGGCACAGGATATTCGGCTGCGTTTAATATTTCTTTTTGTTTGAAGTAAATGATTAAATTTGAGGCAATGGCAAACGGTAAAACTAATAATGTAAATAACCCTGCAATTAAATAATTACCCAAAAAAGCGGCGAAAATACCTGGGGTTAAAATAAAGACATAAGCAAAATCCATAATTGGAAATAGCAAATTGGTATATACATAAAACGATGCGTATTGTCGTCTTAATAAAATTTTTGGGTGGGTTCTAAATGCTTCAATCAGACCGCGCGCCCAGCGTGCTCGTTGATAAAAAAATGCTTTATATGAGTTTGGCGCTGACGTAGTCGCAATTGCATCCTTAGCCCAACCAATTTTATGTTTTTTCTCAAGTAATCCCCAAGTGATGACAATATCCTCACCAATTTTATTAGGCCAACCACCGATGTCTTGTAGAAATTTTTTTCTATAAATTGAAAATGCGCCTTGCGCCACCATAATGCAGTGAAATAAACTTTGCACTTTTTTAACGGTTGAAATACCTTGTAAATAATCCCATTTCTGTAAAGCTTGGATCCATGAACCTGTTTGCACATACACACTACCGGCAATCGCAGCCCACACCCCATTTTCTGCTTCAATTGCATGCGTAATATTCATGAGCGCTTTTTTGTGCAAAAAAGTATCTGCATCTAAGCTGACAATCAGATCATATTTCGCTGCAACTAGGCCTGTGTTCAAGGCATTGGCTTTACCCTGATGTCCAAGTTGATAAATTTTCATAAACGAAGATTTGATTTGTGATGCAATCTCATAGGTGTTATCTGTAGAGCCATCATCCATGACTAAAATTTCTATTGGGCCAGGATAAGCTTGTTCAAGTAGGCTAGTAATAGTTTTGTATATGCATTTTTCTTCGTTATAAGCACAGACAATCACACTTAATCCTGGATAAGTTGCAAGCGCAGGATTTGTTTGTCTTTCATCTAAAATCAAACACAGTAATAAAAAAAAGTTGAGAAAGCCTGGAAATAAAGCAATAAAAAA
>JBEKTV010000136.1:0-4182 GCA_049515675.1 Gammaproteobacteria bacterium
TTGCTTCATGCAAAACATTCGGAAGGATGCTAGTGAGCTCTATTTTATGATCAATGCTGTTTTTAAATCCCGTCAATATCATAATTTGATTCGTATCATAGGATAACGCATCAGTAAAAAATTGAATGCCATCAGATGTTGTAAGCGGGGTTAATCCAAAAAGGTGTTCTAGTCGCGTTTGCGTTGCTTTTAAATGTTCGTCATTGATTTCATTCCCAGCAATTTGCATACCGCCTTCTTGCCAAAACGTCCAATTGATAGAAAGTGATTTTCCACTCCGCAATTGATTACGTCTATATGCAAATGAATCCATAAACGCATTCGCATAAGCATAATCACTTAAACCCTCATCTCCCAATACAGAAGCCATTGATGAGAAAAGTACAAAGAAATCTAAAGACTCTGTTTGCGTCAATTCATCCAGGTAAATTGTTCCTTTAATTTTTGGATTGAGAATGGTTTCAATCTCTGCAAGATCTTTGTTAATAATTAAATTCGGTTTAGCGACTCCTGCTGCATGAATAACACCGTTTAGATGGCCGAAACGGCTTTGAATTTCATTAAATACAGATTGTAAATCATTTCGATTAGTTACATCTGCTTTAAGGTAAATTGCTTCTCCACCAAGGCGTTCCAATTCATTAATTATCGATATCTGTTTTTCTTTATATTCGGAACGGCCTATCAAAATTAATTTGGCTTGATAATGTTCCGCTAGATAACGTGCAAAGATCAAGCCTAATCCACCAGCACCTCCCGTAATCAGATAAATACCCCCTTTTTTCAAAATAAGATTTGAACCTGATTTAAATGCAGGTAGTTCTTCGGTACGCTTAATCCAGCGAACATCATTGTGATCGTAATAAACGTCGAGTGCGTGGTTATTTATTTCTTGCAGGAGAAGATCAATACCTTTTTCACCAAGTTCAGGTATCTCAACTATTTGACATAGCAAATTGGTCGTCTCAGCATGAACTGTTTTGACAAAACCAGATAAAGCTTCAGTAAATATTGAATGATTGCCTTCTTTATTTTCATTAACACATAGTATTCGAATTTGTTCTTGCAAATTTTCTCGAATTAACGTTTTAATTAAGTAAAATAAAGCATAGTAGCCATGGTTCAATTGATCTTGAATAATATCATCTGTGAGTGTGTCAGTGATAGAAAACCGAGTTTGAAAAATAATAACTTTAGGTAACAGGTTTTGTTTTTTCAAGGTGTTAATCAAGTGAACGTAATCGTTTTCTTGATTGACGTTAATGAAATACTTTAAATCTTTTTCTTGATAAGTTTTGTCTGATTTTACTTCCAGGATCACTTCATCAGGAAATTTTCTTTGTAGTACATTTATAATATGGGCTTCATCATTAAATATTAAAATTGGACCTCGTAAAAATTCAGTCGTCGCAGGTGCAAGTGCTTCTTGTATCCATTTTGGCTCATAATAATAAAGACCGATTTTCTTAGTCTCCTGAGAATCAGGTATAGGATCAGATACAGGAAGCGTTGAAACCCAATAGCGATTTTTTTCAAAAGGATAAGTCGGCAAGGGAATTTTTCTCTTCGATTCGCTTTGATGCAATAACTCCCAGTCTAAGTCATAACCTTCAACATAAAAATTAGCTAACGCCAATAAATTCTCACGGTAATTGATAGGCGATAATTGATTTGCTTCGGCTAATTCCTGCATGGTTTGTTTAAATATCTTATTAAAAATCGCTTGATCATGGGGCTGTTCATTGCCAGAATGGAGGTAGGCATTTTTTGGTATTTGATTGGTTTTAAGCTGCCGCAAGGTTTCTTGCAAGTCCGAAATAGAAGAGACTACCAACCCACAACGTTTACCAAAATGGCTTCTTGCTTCATTCAATGTGTAACTCACATCCTCTAATGAAATGGCATCAGGTGCTTGCCTGGAAACCCATGCTGCTAAATCTTCAATGCGCTGTTTCAGCGAGTTTTCCGTCTTGGCGGATAAGGTGACGAGATAATACGGTTTATGAGCATGATCAATGGGTGTATGGTCAGGTGGTGCCTCTTCAATAATGAGGTGTGCATTGGTGCCTCCTGCTCCAAATGAGCTTATCGCAGCACGTCTTGGATACTCGTTCTCTGACCATTCACTTAATGTATGCTGTACTTTAAATATCGTTTTATCCCATTCAATGTTGGGATTGAGTGTCTCAGACAGAATGGATGGGACTAATTGTTTGTGTTGCATCTGTAATAACACTTTAGTCACCGCCGCAATTCCCGCTGCCGATTCAAGATGACCAATGTTCGATTTCACGGAACCTATCACGCACTGCGCTTGTCTCGTTCCAAAGGCTCTATTTAATCCATTAATTTCAATAGGATCTCCAAGGGAGGTTCCAGTTCCATGTGCCTCAACATAACTGATTGTTTCTGGATCAATTCCCGCATTGGTGAGCGCCGCTTTAATAAGTTCTGCTTGCGCTACTGGATTCGGTACCGTATAACCGTTGGTCTTTCCTCCATGATTTAAGCTACTTCCTTTTATCACGCCATAAATATGATCTTTATCCGCAATCGCTTGGTCTAACGATTTAAGTAAAACAGCACCAACTCCCTCTCCAGGAACATAGCCCTCCCCGCCTTCTCCAAAACTTTTACAATGACCATCACTCGATAAAAATTTTCCTTGTGCTAAGAAAATATATTTGTTGGGATGAATGGTTACATTGACACCACCTGCAATGGCCAAGTCACATTCGCCATCTCGGATGCTCTTACACGCCAAGTGAATGGAGGTTAGTGAAGAAGAACACATGGTATCTAATGCAATACTCGGCCCATGAAAATTAAGAAAATAAGAAACTCGGTTTGCAATAGAAGCATAGGACGAACTCGTTGCAAGTACCATTCCATTTTGTGAGGCTTCCGGGCCATATAATTGATATTCACCATACATGACACCTACAAAAACACCGACTTGCTTATCGGAAAGACTTTCTCGCGAATAACCTGCATCTTCTACGGTCTTCCAGGTCGTTTCTAAAAACAATCGTTCTTGAGGATCCATCAACTCCGCTTCGCGTGGGGAAATATTAAAAAAGAGGGGATCAAATTTATCAACATCATCGATAAATCCACCCCATTTACTGTAGGTCTTCCCGAATTTGCTTTTGTCGGCATCAAAATACAGCGCATGATCCCAACGTTCTTTAGGAATTTCTGTTATGCAATCTTTTCCAGATTTGAGGTTTTCCCAAAATACATCCAAATCATTTGCTTGAGGATAACGACCACTGAGCCCGATAATCGCGATGTCTTTTGGAGCGACCGATTCTGCAACCTGCAAATGCAACTTCCGATGCGAGCGATGTAATTTTTTATGAACTGATGCTGGCTGAACAGGCAACACCGAGTTTTTAATATCCGTTTTCCCAATCGATAATTCCTTCATTAAAACCGATGCATGGTTTTCAATAAAATATTCTACCAATGCTTCTAAGGTTTGATATTCAAAAAATAACGTCTTTGGCAAATCGCCAAAAATTTGTTCCAATTTTCGATTCAAATTCATAATCATCATGGAATCAATACCATACTTTTCAAAGGATGCTCGCGATTGGATTTTGTCTGGCGACAATTTAAGTATTTCGGATATCAATTTCTTAAGATAGTCCTCGGTTTTTTGTTGGAGTTCCGTTTTATTCATTTGGGCAGATTCGTCATGCGCTTCCAGAACGTCTTGAACATTTGATTGTTCTTCTTTCATTTCAGACTGTATTGAGCGTGCAGTGAACTCTTTGATACGAAGAAAGACTTTTCCTGTCTCATCAGTGAGTTGAATGTCAAATTTGGCTACTTTAGCTCCTGCAGGCGAGGTTTGAGTCGCTAGGGCATAGCCACTATAGGAAAACGGGCCTACTATATCCAGTTGACCGATGCTAAAGGGAAGATACAGGGTGGAGCCGTCTGATGGTCCCTCCTGAGTTAAACCAATTATCGTTTGCAGTGCACTATCCACGATGCAGGGATGCAACACGAATTGGCCTGCATCCTGTTCTAAATGGGATGGTAATTGAATGCGAGCAAGTGCCTCGTTGGGACTGCAGAATAGCTCCTGAATCACTCGAAAACTGGGACCATACTCCATACCAACAGATTGGAAAGCACCATAAATTTCTTGGTTAGAACGTGTCTCTGGGCAAC
>JBEKTV010000137.1:0-4138 GCA_049515675.1 Gammaproteobacteria bacterium
AATTACTCTATTAGGTGAATTTTTGCAATATAAGTCCTTGTGTTTCATGCATGGCAATTGAATAAATCCTACAAGTGAGATACAATTCTTGCCAATATTTTCAAGAGGTTATCTTCAATGCTGAAAAAAATTGAACTGAGCAATCGAGTAGCTATGATGTTTGGCATAGTGGTGGGACTCATCAGTCTTTTACCGCGTTTATTAAACCCGGACTTAGGTATTGATCAACTTTTGAGGAATGAAGATGGGCCTGTATTTATTAATCAATCTATTCTAGGTATACAGTCGTTATGGGAACCGTATGCGGGTTATTTACATTTATATCCAAGAATCGTGGCATGGATTGCGAGTGGCTTTGCCTTAGAAGCTACACCTTTTATTTTGACGCTTGGGTGGTTCTTGACATTTGTGTTGCTGGTTGTGGTTATCATGGATCGTGCATTAAAGACTGGTCTTGGTCCTTGGGGCGGCATGATTTTAGTTGCTTTGATCAGTTTGCAACCGCATGGCGGGGAAGTGTTTCTTAATATAACGAATGCGCAATGGCTTTTAGGGATTGCATTGGCTTTATATTTATTAGTCGATGGTCAAAAAAAACCTTCTTATCTAGAGATGATTTTATTATTCGTGGTCTGTTTGACGGGACCTTTTGTTGTATTATTATTGCCGGTATTTTTGTTAAGAGGATTTATTTTTAAAGAATTTAAAAAAAGAAGCATTACTTATTTAATTGTTTTAGTCTGCGCTTTAGTACAGATTATTATTTTTTTAAACAGCGAACGCCGTTCAGAAGTCGATGGCAGACTGATGAATACAGATATCATGACCTGGTTGCAAGTATTTGCAATTTTTATAGTGTTTCAGAAAAAAGGTTATGCCATTCTTGGCCCTTTAATTTTTTGGTTAGGCAGTGCTTATGTTGGAATTCGCTCTTTGTTTGCATCTGATCCATCGGTAATACGGGATAGAAACACTGCTTTTTTATTAGTGATTGCTGCTGGAATCATATTTTTAGCAGGTGCTTTAGGAGCTGGTCCTTCTCCTTTGGAAATTGGACCATTTGCAGCGGGATCAAGATATTATATGGTGCCTTATGGTTTGTTATTTTTTGCTATTGGTTTGCTCGCTTATCCTTTTAAATATGTACGACTATTCTTGTCAGTGACGCTCTTTGTCCTCTGTATAACAATGGTTTATCCTTTAAACAGACCACCCTTACAATTTTATGCATTTGCTGAGTTTGCAAAACATAATAGTGATGTGATCATTCCTATTCTTAATAATAACCAAAGAAACTGGCATGTTAAAGGAAGTGTTGCAAAGCCTGCTCAGAATCCTGTTAAACCGTTTAGGATTTATGAACTGCCTAATACATCACACGCCACAAATTGGTGTCCTGATAGTCAGTATGTTGGTCTTGAGGTCAATATGATGCATAAAAATGAGGGATGGGTTAAAGCATATTGGTCTACAGATAATAATTTTTCAGCACAAAATGCATTAGAACGCTATTACCCAGTCGGTTTGATGGATATCTATATTGCATTTCCAAATACCGAGGGACCGTTATTTTTTAAACTGGATGGACAGGCACAAATTAATTGGATAGATATTTATTGTTTGGGAAACTAAAGAAAAATAATATAATACTACCAAACTGTGTTTGCAATATTAGGTTTAGCTAAATCAATTAAAAGATTTTCGTTTATATCATTTGGCGCGCTCAATCTTTTACAAATCTCATCCGCCAACAACGGTGCAAAAGTTAATTTCGTAGGCCACGCAACAATTACATTATCTAATGTATTCACCATCACACTTTCAGGCCGTTTGCCATGATTAAAGCCTTCGGCGCGGTTAATAAAAAGTGTGTCCCATTGTGGATTTTCTAAGGTAAACCACGGAAATTGTTTTTGAATTAATTCTTGTGCGGCATGAATTTGCGCATCTTTATCACGATGCACACCTTCTTCAGCTAATTGTCCGCCTAAATACCAAATGGTTTTACCATCATGACCTCTGTGACTCGTAATAGTTAATACCGGATTGGCGCTAAGTCCTACGCAATGCACATATAGGTTGGGTAAATTATCGGCTTTTAATATTACCATTTGTAGCGGTCTTGTTTGCATAGCGACTTCTGGTAATAACTGCGCATTACCTTCGCCTGCGGTTAAAATAATATGTTTTGGATTTAAAGTGATATTATCGATTTTTACTGAATAATGATCATGGTCTTTTACTAGTACACAATCATTTGCTTTAAAAATATACGGCATCATATTTTTTGCCAAACTAGCAATCAATGATGGTACATCTAACACACATTCATGCACCTGCGTCAGCAAGCCGGTAAATTGTTTATTTTGAAAAAAATCTGGATATTGCGTTTTATCTAAAGCCTCACTGTCACTGTGCAAAGCTTTTTGTGCAAAAAATTGAGTAATGCGCTGGGTGATTTTTTGTTGTGAACACAGATAATAATGTTTTGACAGAATATTCACCGCACTTAAATCAATCTCACCTTTGCCATTTAAACAAGCTTGCCAGATGGCGGGCATATCGCTAATTTCAACACTGCTTTTTGACAGTTCCCCAGTAAGTGCATATTTAATGCCGCCATGAATAATGCCTTGCGAGGCAATGGTTTGCCCGGCGCCCAAAGCATTTTTTTCCAGCAAAATTGCATGATAACCTTGCGCGCGCAGGCGATTGAGTGTCCATAATCCTGCAATGCCACCGCCAATGATGACAATATCACAAGTTAACAACTGCGCACCTCATCTGCCTCATCATCTTCTTTAGGGGGGAAAGTAGAAGGCAACATGCCAAGTTTGCTCGCTTCTTTTATCAGTGCAAATAAATCTAATTGCATTATCTGATATAAATCATCCAAACTATTAATTACATAATAAATCGTTTGCATCATATCATACCGATAAGGTGTTCTTAACATGGTTAAAATATCAAAAGGTCTACGCTCAGGAATAGGGCTATCGAGCGCGTACAAGGTCTCACCATATGAAGACAAAATACCACCGCCGTAAATTTTAGGACCTTGCGCACTTTGAATAAGACCAAATTCTACAGTAAACCAATAAAGTCTTGCTAAATATACACGTTGTTTAGCACTTGCATTTAAACCAAGCTTGCCATATTCATAAGTAAAATCAGCAAAAGTCTGATCGGTCAGCATGGGGCAATGACCAAATAATTCATGAAAAATATCGGGCTCTTGTAAATAATCTAATTCTTCAGGAATACGAATAAAACTCGCAGCTGGGAATTTTTTCTCGGAAAGTAATTGGAAAAATGATTCAAAAGAAATCAGCGCTTCAACCGGCGCAACAGACCAACCCGTGGTATCACGCAAAATGCTGGATACTTCTACACATTGAGGGATGCGTGCATTATTTAATCCCAATACTTTTAAACCTTTTAAATAGGCTTCATGCGCACGTTGTTCCACTAAAGGATATTGGCGATTATAAAGTGTTTTCCACACCTCATTTTCTGCATCTGTATAAGCAATGTAACCTTGAGCATCTGGTTTTTTTGCGACGTATTTTGTTTTAACTTGCATGGTACACCTATATATTGCCAACAACGAGAATAATAATCAGTAAGCCGGTGATAAAAACCACAAGCGGCGTTAAAAATCCACCGGGAGTTTGATAAGGCAGTGTTGTTTTACGTTGACGTAATACATACACCATTAATGCAGGTAATATACACGCAAGTATGGCTAAAAATGCCGCGGCATATGCCAGAATTTGTGTAAAGCCTTGCGCAGATATAAGTGCGATAATAAGTGGCGGCAAGAAAGTGAGCAATGCCACGCCAAAACGCGTGTTGAGTTGATTCTTTGGCAGAATATCCCGCAGAAAATCAAACAGACCTAAAGTGACACCTAAAAACGAGGTGATTAAAGCCACATGCGCGAAGCTATTAATAATGAAAATAATACTGGGTTTATTGATAAAATCACCCAAGACTTCAATAAATCCACCCACAGAGTTTTTATCAAGTGTTGCAAAAGTCTGCGCAGAAATTACGCCAAAGCTTAAAGTTTGCCACAGCAAATAAATCAATAGCGAAATCCCACTACCTAAAATAATGGCGCGCTTTAATACGCTGA
>JBEKTV010000138.1:0-5941 GCA_049515675.1 Gammaproteobacteria bacterium
TACAAATATTTTATCACTCTGTACTTCACGCAATACTAGCAATAAATCTTTGGGGCCTTGTTGATTTTTGAGAAATCCCAAATAATCCTTTGTTTTTATACCCGTGACTTTTGCTATTACTTGTGAATGCGTGCTTTGTGAAGCGCCACTTAATCCCCCGACTTTTTTTATTCGCTGTAGTAGGGTTGTCGTTCGGGTAAAACTATCCTCATAAATTTTTGCTAATTTTGGTTGTATTTTTCGAAACAAATCTTGATGTGTAGCAATTTCCAAATCTTTTAGCGCATCTTGTATTCTAATTAATTTCATACATGGTTGGACTAAACCTTTGGCATCAAAAAATGTTTGAAATACGACTTTTGCATTATCATCTGGGCGCTCATATAAAGCTTTAATATCTTTGCCGAATATTTTTTCTACGGTTTGATTATAATGTCGCAAAGTATATAACCAAGCGCGTATGCGTGATAAAGGTGCAAAAGTAATAGCGCTTATAAATTGACGTACTTTGAGGTCTATAGGTTGTTGCATGGCTTGCATACAAAATACTATATTTTTGACTTCCAAGTTTTGGGTATTAAATGTGCCTTCGCTAAATTCATCACGAACAAATGCATGATCATTATCTACACTTAAAAGGTGCCTATTGCGCACCACAAAATTAGCGTCACGTCCATCTTCGATATTCAGTAATAAATTTACTATTAGCATTGCTGAGAAATAAAAATTTTCTAAGTTTTTTAATTGTTCAGGATCAGGATTAGTGCTTAATAGTGTCTGCACATTATCACCTATCACTGTTGGGCTCAGTTGCACATACTCCATCACAGGGGTGCTATTTTGATAACGCATTATTTTTGCTGGTTGAACGGGGATAATGCTTATATCATCCGCGGCTTCTGCCATGTCAAAAAACATCCACCGCGATAATGCCCAGGCTGCAAAGGCAAGACCTATGCAACCTGGATTCTCCTTAATGTGTAAATCACCTACGATTGCAATTTTATGCGTACTTTTTTGTATGAATTTTCTATTATCAAAGGCTTTCACTGCATCTTTATTTAAAATCCACCAACCGTTGAAAGTGGTTTGTAATAAGACTTCGCCCTTGGCACATCGTGCATGCACACTCTGCTCTGAAGGTGCTGGAATAATGGGGCTTGCAATCCTTTTTAATTTTTCTTCAAACCCTTGCAGACCAATACTTAGGCATTGATCAAATAAAGCTTGCGAAGCAGCAGAATTGCTATCATCAAACCGTAAAATATTTTGATAGCCTAAGGATTTATCCCAAAGATTATTTTTTTTCTGAATTTCTTTCCAGTGTAAAGCAATAATTTTACTATTAAGCGTTGTTAATTTTGCTTCTTCTAATTCAGACTTGTTGCCTGTGTTCGCGCTCGCTAAAGCAATGGTTAATAATTGATGGGCTTGAGTAAATGCAAATGTAGCGAGCGAAAATTCATTTGCTAGAAGCGCTAACTCTCCTAAAGCTTGATAATCTAAATAAGTTAATACGCACAGAGCGCTAGGTATAACATCAACAACTCCTTCTTGATTAGCTTGTTGAATATGCGGCAAAGTTTGAATTTTTTGTTTTGCTTGTAATGCTTGCAAGCGCACCAACGGAGATATTGTTGTATTAATGCTAACCTCATGTAACACTTGCACTAACAAATCTTTTGTTAGAGGATTGTTTTTAAGCTGTGCATATTTAATATTTAAAGTATTTAATATGTCATCATTGGGCTTTACTCTTTGCAGCTCAATGATTACTTGTTGCACATATAATGATATAATTAACGAAGCGGGATATATTTTATTAAGCCAAATATTTAAATCAACCGCACCCATATCGCCCAATAACACTGGCCAATAATCTTGCTTGTTTTTCACAATACACGTTAATAATTCCAACACTGTGGGGAAATTTGGCATTTGCATAAATGTTTGGATAAACACCAGTGGCGCTAAATATTTATCTGTTTCTAAACTATCATTTTCCTCGAGAACACTTTCAAGTGCTGTTAAATGTTGATTCAAGGCAATATCATCATTGTCTTTATCTTCGGTGTTTAAATAATTAAACACATCTCTTAATTTATTTACATCAATATGTTGAAGTTTTGCTACTTTTAACCAAAAAAGTAAACGTTGGCTTTCAACTAATATTTTGCAATATAAAAAACGCTGCTCATCTGAAGTTGCTGATGAAATTTTATTATGATAATGATCAGCTATCTCATTAAGCCTTGCTAAGCCATTTTTAATTTCATGGATAAATCCCACGCCACCGCTTTCATATAATCCTTGCATTAATACTCTAGAAAATAACTCCAGATTTTCCTGGTGACTTTGAGAGGGTTGCGTTAAAAAATTTGGATGAAAAATAATATTGCCTAAATGATAGGCCTGCGTATAAGTGCTTTCTTGAATAGGATCATCAAATTGAATGTTTAGCGCATTACTATAACTGCGTGCATGTTCCATTAATCGATATTGATAGGCAGTTAAACTGTGCGCTGTTTTTTGCGTACCCATTTGTTTTGGCACACTTGGATCATTTTTCCAATTAAAAATTTCTGTCACATCTGGCAATAAATAAGCTGCGCCTATATGCTCATATCCTATTTCGGGTGGTAAGGATGGAATGGGGTCGTCATGATGAACAAAGCGATGAACATATTGCGATAATCCTATAGGTAATGTTTTGCTAAGACGAGGTTGTCCAAATGTGAGTACCGTTAATTTATCATGATGCTGAGGATATTTTTGATAAAACCGTGCTGAAGCTAATAAAGCTAGCGCAGCTCCCGATGAATGGCCTATAAATAAAAATTTTTTTGGCGGAAATTTAGCATGATAATCAAGCTGATTACCCAAGCCATTATCCTCCCCCCAAAGATCATTGAGTGCTTTATTAAGCCCTCCATTTAATGCGGCAAGCAAATTACTGCGAATATCCGGTGCACCACGAAATAAACATATTACTGTATCTTGATTAGCCAATATGATACTGCGGCTATCATTTTTAAACTGATAAAAATAAGAAGTTGGATTATTTAAATTATAGCCCCACTGCTTAGCCATTGAAGCAATAAATGATTTATCTTCGTAAGTAAGCAATGCTAATCTGATTGCATCTAAAGAAATTTGATAACGTGCCTCTAGTGGCAATGTATCAAATGCTCTAGTCAGAGCCAATGCTTGTGTTAAAGGAAGGTCTTTTACTACAACCAACTGTTGCGCTAAATAATCACCTATATGATCAACACTTAAATGTTTTTCCTCAAAAAGCACTGCAGCTTTAATTAAATTATCCATCAGCCGCGTTGAAAGATCATTAATTAATGTTTCATGTGCATACGTTAATTTTGATGAAGGCAAACAAGTTTTCATAACCTGGTACATAGCCTTTTTCAAAGGCGTAAGAGCGGTATCAACTATACCCATTTCTTCTGCATTTATATTTAGAATTTGAGCACGATGATATACGACCGCCTGAGCACAAAAATTCTCAATTATTGTATTTTTCTCTACCAATAAAGGATTTAAGCGCTTTGCTTCCCCTTGAAAATATTGTGATGACATCGTAATTACTGCTCGACCTGCCATAGTGCCGGCAATAGAATCAAAAGCAACACTCAGCGCTGTTGAAAACATATTTATATAGATAGGTAAATCAGGCGCCACTCGCCCACTGGCTATTATGCTTAACCCATCTAAAGTTGATGAGATCACTGATTGTAAATGAGTTTTAAAATTTAAAAGCGTTCGTTGTTCAGCTAAAGTAGCTTGTGCTAATGTCTGTGCCAATAACGTGGTGTAATAAGTAATATCTCTAGGCATGGGTGTCATTCTCCTTTGGCCTACAAGGGTAGACAATTTTAATAAATGATTAAGAAGACTAAGATACTTTATAGGCTAATCTAATGGCAATGATAAATAGATATAATATTTGTGCGCAATTACTGAACATCTTGTGAGATATTGACCATTTTATGGCTATCTACATCGAGCATCATCTCTAATTTTAAAAAGTTAAATAACTAAAAACTTTTTGATAATTTTGTGCCTCAAGCAATTTTCCTGTTCCTGCAACATGATCAGCAATTATCACCAATTGACCATACTGATTTAGTTGTTTAACTTTCCCTAGTGATTAATACACTTTGATATGATAAAATATCACCAAAGCGAGCAATACCATGAACTGGGAAACGAAGTTAAATGAAACCCTAGAGTTAGCGCGTATTCAGCAGCTAAAAACTGATGCTAATCCGCATGTTGTGACTGAAAAACCAACTGGTGACATTCAATTACAAGTCATTAAAAATCAAGCCTCCAATACCTATACCCTGCAAATACAAGGCAAGCGCCCTTATCAAGAGGATAGAGCTTCAGCCGCACTAGCCAATATTACTGGGCTTAGCGCAGTAAAAGATAACCATAAAAATGCCTTTTATGCTAGGGCACTTCAGACTACTTTTATGAATTTGCAGAAGTCACTTTCTTGCGAGAATTATGCTTTTGAAATTGGCTCAACGGCAGCCATGTCCTTACAAGTAGGTAAAGATTTATATACGGCAGGCGCGGGTGACACAAGTTGTTATTTATCCTCAGAAACAGAAATTCAGCAGCTGACAGTTTTTCATAATCCTGATCCTGTTTGCAATCCATTGGAAGTAGCGCGGATTGAGAAAGCTGGTGGATTTATAAAGGGCAACAGGCTTAATGGCCAGTTGGCAGTATCTAGAGGATTTGGCGACAATAGTCTGCAAAATAGCGGACTTAGCGCTTGCCCGGATATTACTCATGTCACTATAAATAACGGCAATAAATTAATTCATTGTACAGATGGTGTTAATGATTGTTTACCTTCAACAATAATACAAGAATGCGTTATAAAAAATCCAACTCAAGAACGCGCTGCCAGGGCTATGATTAATTGCGTAGTTCAACAAGGCGCACATGATAATGCCACGGTTCAAATTGCTACGCTTCAAGAATTGCCACAAGATCAAATCCAAATATTTTGCATGTTTGATGGTCACGGCCATATAGATGGTCATTTGGTTTCAGAATTTCTCAATAAAAATGCTGTTAATGAATTGCACAAAACAATTGAAAAGCAACTCAACAAAAGAAAAATATATCAAGAGATATTGGCTAAAATTAACAGTGAAAAAAATAATGCCAACGATCGCGAACTGTATACTGATTTAGATAATCCAACAGACATCACACATTATTTTTTAGCGCAGCTGGTAGAACGTGAGATTATTCAGAATGTAAATGATTTTTCTGATGTTGCAAGTATTGATGTCTATATTCGCAGCACTTCGGAGCTAAAAAGTTTATTTGAAATTCTACTTGATGAAATATCTGAAAACGGTTTATTGGCTAATATTCCAACCAGTAGTGATAACACCCATAAAAAATATGCTAAAACACTCGATAATCACATAAGCGCTCTTAGTGATACAGCGCAGACAATTATTGACAATCCAAGCCAGAACTTATCATCAATCATACCTTTTATAAATAAAAATGAGCTGCTGAAAAGAAATCATAAAATTATTTTGCCGCTAGATAATGAAGTAAATTATATACAAAAAGTATTATCTAAAAAACAATTACGCTTACAATGCGTAAATCAGCACATTAGAAAATTACAAGCACTTATTGATTCGATTAAAAATGACAGCATGAATAATCAAGAGAAAAATTACCAGTATTCATTAGCAGAGCTAGAAAATGAGCATGGTTTTCTGGCAAAACGATTTAAACGACCTGGTTTAATGGAAAACTATCATTACATCGAATCACTGAAAGCATTAATTGTTTTCTGGAGAGGGAATAATAAAGATGAAGTTAAAACACATCTAAAAAATATACATGATTTAATCGATAAGCTTAGCAAACAGAATGATGAAATTAT
>JBEKTV010000139.1:0-4093 GCA_049515675.1 Gammaproteobacteria bacterium
AAGATGTAAACAACATCAAAAATAGATATTAATTGCACTAAAACTATATCTCTCAACTTTACGACTCAATACTCTCAGGAGTCATCACAACAGAATAACTTCCAGGATATTTATGCATCGCACCAGTTCCCCAATCAACAAAAAAAGTTGGCCAAAATAAGATATCGATTAATGTCACCGCATCGAAGCTATCATTGATAACACCCGTATAGGTATGATATCCATTTTGGTGACATTTGACCTGTAATGGTGCATTTCCTTTGGGAATAATAACTGCGCCTGGATTTGAGACTAATTGATATGTTGCTCCCTCATCATCGGTAATGGTGCAATGAACATCTTTTAAATCTTGTTTTGTTTCTTGATCTACGGCTGTCACATTAACAGCTTGATCAGTTCCGCTGAAAACCGTAGCGCAGCCTGATAGTAAGATGAAGCTAATGAATGTCAGAATAATTTTATGCATGGTATTGTCCTATAACAGCTAAGGTCAGCATGTTACCATAGTTTGTTTGACTGGAGAAATATTTCAACTTATTTTAGTTTTTGATGGGTTCAAAGCTCAAAAATTACACGTTAACTTAAAAGTATATATTTATCAGTAGCTTATGTAAATATGACTTATGTTGTAATAATATACATTTTAGTATATTATTACAACATAAGTCATATTTTAAAGTGAGTTAAAAGTGTCACCACTACCACATACAGAAAGTCACGGAATACATTTACTTCAACATTTGTTTAGGAAAGGTGAACGTATTTTCACTTCAATAGATGCCTGCAAGGGAGCAGAAGAAATAGGCATTCCGGTAAGAATGGTGAATATTATCTTGTCACGTTTAACACAGCAGGGAATTGTTCGTCGACTACGTCGTGGATTATATACTAGTGTAGGCATGCTGGGTGAACTTGAAAAAATTCATCCTTTTGCTATTTCAGCCTATCTTGTTCAACCATCAGCTATCAGCCATTGGTCTGCATTGCAGTATCATGGTCTAACTGAACAAATTCCAGCAACAGTGATGGCTTCGACTCCCACCAGAGTATATACCCCATCTATGCGAGGTAAGCATTTAAAAAGTGGATTAAAGCATGCTTGGATTATAGATAATGTGCGTTATGAATATATTACTGTTCAACAAAAGCATTTTGAATTAGGTGATGAAAAATTAGGCTTAGAAAAAATATGGATTGATCCTTATTTTCAAACAAAAATTACTGATAAAGAGCGGACGGTGATTGATTTATTTGTTTATAACAAAATGTTTGGTGGAATGAGTGAAATTTTAGGTATTTTAGAAGATGGATTAGCTAGTATTAATATAGAGCAACTAGTAAAATATGCGCTGTTATATGATGAAAAATCAACTGCCAAACGTATTGGTTGGGCGCTTGAACAATTTGGGATAGAGAAAAATTATTTGCAACCATTATTGGATATTCCATTGGCATCATATTGCTTACTTGATCCTGCTAATAAAACATCGGGGACATATGATTCGAAATGGATGATTCAAAATAATTTGAGTAACATAAAAAATGAAAACATTAGAAAATAAGATAAGGGAAGAGTCTTTATGTAAAAGAGTACGGTGGGACATCATCGAAAAAGATTATGCTTTGAGCTATGTATTATTTGGAATTGCTAAGCAACCTCAGCTGTCAAATACACTTATTTTTAAAGGTGGTACTGCTCTTAAAAAATGTTATTTTGGTGATTATCGCTTTTCAGAAGACTTAGATTTTTCGACAATTAACGCACCAAAAGATCAGTTGTTGGAAGATGCTTTGGCAAATGCGATGCAAATTTCAAATCGATATTTAATTGACAACTATGGTCCTTTTGATATTCAGATAAAACGTAAGCTACAGCGTCAGCCCCATCCTTGGGGACAAGAAGCTTTTGATATACGCGTTAAATTTCCGCAACATCCAATCAATTTATCTTGCGGCATAAAAATTGAAATTACCCATGATGAGCCCGTTATACTAACACCGGATTATAAATCTATTATGCATAGCTATGATGAACCATTTGATAGTTTTATCGCCTGCTATCCCATTGAAGAGATTATCGCAGAGAAGCTGCGTGCACTGCTTCAAACACATGAAAAACTTACGCTTGGTAAATTACGATCAAGACCACGTGATTATTATGATTTGTGGAAGATTCTAGGAAAGTATGGTGAATCTATTGATAAAAATAAATTAAAAGATGTTTTGCAAAAAAAATGCAGTCATCGAATGGTTTCATATCATACGATAGATGATTTTTTTACAAATGTGCTGGTTGATGAAACAAAAAAATCTTGGAAAAATAGTTTACATTTACAGCTTGAAGATTTACCGAATTGTGAGCAGGTGATTGAGGAAACAAGATTGCTTATTCAAAAAATTTTTTAGTGACAGAGTCAGGCTTGACATTTGACATCTCGATAAAAATGTCAAGCCTGACTCCGTGATTATTGCGCAGTTATTAGCCAAGTGTGCGTATAAAAAAATGATTAATTTTTCCATACTATGGGTGTAATTGCACTTGAGGTAGCATCATTACGATCTAAAGTACCTAATTGCCAAATATCCTCAATCGTACGCAGCATATTATAAAAATTATAATTCTTATCAATTTCGAGCGTATTGACCATGGGGCCATATAAGACGGTATAAATCCTATTGTCAGCAACTTCATCCGGTGTGCCATTAGGGTTGCTTTCATCAAACCATATGATAAACAATATATTTTGATCGACGACCATCTGATTTTGCATCAGCGGATACATATAATCATTTAACCATTGGTCAGCAATATTCATATCATCATGCCCACTGTGTGGGATATTAGGAATAAAAAATGAATAATCTGGTAGATTTCCTGAGGTTAAATCAGTAGAAAAATTATTTTCTGCATTGACGATTTTTGCACAACGTGAAGCAACGTTTGTAATGGTTATAAAATTCATAAATGCATTATGTTTGCGTCGATAAAGTTTTGTATCTAGAGGATAAGCATCTGCAATATAACAACCATTGGTATTCCAACCGGGAGGATTGTCGCTTGTGGATTCGGGGTAATCTTCAGCATACACTTTCCAACTACGTCCATTAGCTTCTAGTAAATCAACAATCGTTGTTTCATTAAGATCCACAGGACCATTAGTATTGACGCCAAAATAACTACCCGCAATCATGCTAAGATAATTAGGCAAAGACGGCCTAGCTACTGCATGATAATTATCAAAATATGCGCCTTGTTCAGCAATAGTTGTAAAAGTCGGGAATGATAATGCGGCTTCAGCATCTTCATTTTCAAAAACAAGAATCACTACTTTTTGAAAATCGTCAATAACGTAGACTTGTATGCTGTCTTCTTCGTTTATTGTTTTAGAACAACGCGTATTGTCTTTTGCACATACTTTAGGATCAATCTTAATTCGAGTGCTACTTAAATTCGATTGCTTTGTAATCTCTAAATCTAATTCGCACACTTGCTTATTATTTAAATTACCGATCGTGATTTTGTTACTTGTAGCATCATAATTTTGAATAACACAAATACCCGAGCCACTTGTATTGGCAGGGCTAACACCTTTAGGAATATCACTGATGGTAATAGGGCCGCTTTCCGTGCCTATATTATTGGTAATACTAAAACTAAATTGAATACTTTGCTCAGGCATAGATTGATTCATGGTTAATTGCGGCGTATCTGTTGTAATCATAAACCAAGGTTCGGCGCTTAAAGCTTGTGTGGAAATTAATAAAATACTACTTAGGCTTAATTTTAATAGATGATTCATAAATGCTCTCCATGCAAATAAAAAAATTATAAAATATAACTCACTTGTAATAAGACTTCTTGCAATTGTACTTCTTGGTTCCATTGTTGACCTGTATTTTGTGCGCTTAATGTAGAATCTCCCGCATCAGTAAATAAATAGCCTAACCCAACGCGCCAATCATCTGCTATCTCACGCTCAATACCAGCGCCAAGGCTATATACAAATTGCGTTTGTGTTGTGCCATTAAATAAATTGGTGCGGGGTAATTCGCCAGGACTTGTGGTTGTTTCTTGATAATTTTCAGTTTTATT
>JBEKTV010000140.1:0-4089 GCA_049515675.1 Gammaproteobacteria bacterium
TTGTTCATAATTTTGCAACACTTCTATAAAGCGTGACATATGTGTACCGCGCATTGTGGGTGCAAGATCGACATACATATCAACGGTTGCCACACTGGCAATGGATTTATTATCACGACCTGCGACTAAGATAGGATGTTTAATGCCTTTAACACCCACTTTATTTATCGGCATATTGCGATGATCATGTCGTGCTTGTACATCAGCAATGAGCGCTGTATCAGTCATATATTTAAACCTCTTCTTCTGTATAACGTACGCCGCTATTTTCTGATTCCCATACAGTGACGGCAGACAAATATGCAACATCTTCATTGAGTTGCTGTTTTAATTCTTGATAAGCCCAAGCGGCAATATTTTCCGCAGTGGGACTGACTTTATCAAACGGTGGAATTTCATTGAGATAGCGATGGTCCACTTTATCTAATAAATGCTGTACCGCAGATTTGAGATCCGCAAAATCAATTAAAATACCAATTTCATTTAATGTATGGCCTTTGACTTCAACTTCCATACGAAAATTATGGCCATGCAAACGTGAGCAAATGCCAGGATGTCCTGGGATGACGTGAGCCGCTGAAAAGCGATTAACTGTTTTGATAGTGTAAATTTTTTGTTTCATGTGTGCTAAACCTTGCGATGCTTTGTAAAATACCCGTTTTGTCTAAAGAAAAACGTGCTAATAATGCCTCATGGGTATCATGGGTGCTAAATTCATCAGATAAACCTAAATTTAACACACGACAGACAATGCCGGCATTTAAAATAACTTGATTGACTGCGCTGCCTGCGCCGCCAATAATTGTATTTTCTTCTAGGGTGACAATCAGTGAATGATTTTTTGCACATTTTAAAATGGTGTGCGTATCTAATGGTTTGATAAAACGCATATCAACAACTGTGGCATTTAATTCTTCAGCGGCAGCAAGTGCTGATGATAATAATGTGCCAAATGATAATATCGCAATATCTTGTCCTTCACGACAAATACGGGCTTGCCCAATCGGCAGACTTTTTAATTCTTTATTAATTGGCGCGCCAGTACCACTACCCCGTGGGTAGCGCACGGCCGCAGGTCCTGGATAATTAAATCCAGTGGTTAATAAATCACGGCATTCTTGCTCGTTACTGGGCGCCATGATAATCATATTGGGAATGCAGTTTAAAAAACTTAAATCAAAACTACCATTGTGCGTAGGTGCATCTTGACCCACAAGTCCTGCTCTATCGATTGCAAATAATACATCTAAATCTTGTAGTGCCACATCATGAATCAGTTGATCATACGCGCGTTGTAAAAATGTAGAATAAATTGCAACCACAGGTTTTAAACCTTGACACGCCATGCCGGCGGCTAAAGTCACACTGTGTTGTTCCGCAATGCCTACATCATGATAACGATCGGGAAATGTTTTTGCAAAGTTCACCATGCCAGATCCTTCGCACATCGCAGGTGTCACTGCAACTAATTGTTCTGATTGCGTGGCCATATCACATAACCAATCGCCAAAAATCTGCGAGTAAGTGGGTTTTGCAATTGCGTTTGATTTTTTTTGTTCATCTAAAAATCCAGGGGAAACCGCGTGGTATTTAATGGGGTCTGCTTCTGCAGGTGCAAAACCTTTGCCTTTTTTTGTCACTACATGCAGTAATTTTGGGCCTTTTAGTGGATAAATATTTTTCAGTGTTTTAATCATCAGCGGTAAATCATGACCATCAATTGGGCCGATATAATTAAAACCTAATTCTTCAAATAAAGTGCCTGGCACCATCATGCCTTTCATATGTAATTCTGCGCGTTTGGCAATTTCTTTCATGGTTTTTGGCATGACATTCAAAACTTTTTTACTGCCTTCGCGCATAGAGATATAAGTTTTGCCGGATAAAATCCGCGCAAAATAATTGGATAGCGCGCCGACATTGCCAGAAATCGACATGTCATTATCATTTAACACGACCAACAAATCCGCATGAATAGCGCCGGCATGATTTAACGCTTCAAATGCCATACCCGCTGTCATCGCGCCATCGCCAATAATTGCGGCGACTTTATAATCTTGATTTTGTTGTTTTGCAGCAAGTGCCATACCTAGGGCGGCACTAATGGAAGTACTGGAATGTCCTACGCCAAAAGTATCGTAAATACTTTCACTGCGTTTTGGAAAAGCCGACAAACCGCCGGCTTTGCGAATGTTATGAATTTCATCGCGACGTTCGGTTAAAATTTTATGGGCATAAGCTTGATGACCGACATCCCAGACTAATTTATCTTTAGGGGTATTAAATACATAATGCATAGCAACAGTAAGTTCAATAGTGCCAAGGTTAGCCGCAAAATGGCCCCCAGATTGATTAATGCTATGTAAGAAAAACGCTCGCAATTCATCCGCAAACGCTGTGAGCTCGCTTTCATCCATTCCCCGCAGCATTTCTGGTGAGGTGATTGAATTTAATAGGGTAAAAGTAGGTGTAATAGTCGTCATTATTGACGGCAATATACCATAAATTACCTGTAAGATCATGATAATTGCCCATATAAACAATTAATTTACTAACTAGTACTGTCTGTGGTAAAGTTAAACTAGATTGACAACTTAAAAGAGGATTGAGTATGCCTTTTACTGTGAAAGATGCAGCTAAATGTTCGCTAGCAGTGACGACTTGCGTGACAGTTACTGCAGCCATTACCGCAGCTACAAACACCTGCGTAATTCCTTGTGCAATTGTTTCAGGTATTTATGGGTGTGTTTCGTCTATTCTTGGTTGTGCACTAAGTGGTGTCTGCGATTCTGAACGTGATGATGATCATTATTCTAGTAGTAGCACAGGTAATGGTATGATAAATATGACACAATTGTTACCGCCGTCTGCGCCAATACAGATGATAGATTTACCACCACAACAATATCAAGCGCCTACTCCTTTTATTGGCCCAAGTGCCTGAGCCTAATAATCACTTGCCATTCTTTTTCGGTCACCGGCGTAATCGACAGCCGATTGCCAGTTCTAAGTAAGGGCATGTTTTTTAAGGCATTATTTTCTCTAAGCGCAGATAATGGGATAATCTCTTTAAATTTTTCCACCAATTTAACCTCAACCCCAAACCAACGTGGGTTTCTAGGGTCACTTTTGTCATCAAAATAATGCGATTTAGGGTCAAAAGCGGTCATATCAGGCTTACCACGACTGGTTATTTCCATAATGCCAACAATTCCAGGCACCTTGCAGCTGGAATAATAAAAAAATGCCAAGTCGCCTGGCGCAAACACATCGCGTAACAAGTTTCGGACCTGATAATTACGGATTCCATCCCAAAAACCTTGCTGGTTTTTGGCCTTAGCCAAGTCATCTATGCTATAAGTCGAAGGTTCTGATTTCATTAGCCAATATGCCATGATTGCTCCTAAGGTTTTCTTAATAATTGTTTAATGTAGGTATGGTACTATTTTATATAGAATTTAGCCCGAGGTGTATTTTGACTTTTAGATTCGAAGCAGACTTTATATTAGACGAAATAGTAGCAAAAGACTATGAGAATATTGATGCTTTTAAATCTGCTATGGCTGCAACACAATGGTTAAAAACTGTTGATCTTAACACAGCAAGAAATGCAATTGAGATTCCACAGCATGAGATAGACCCAAGACACGACCAAGCTTCAGAAGACCATGCAGTCTTTAACTTAGATTTAGAAAGAACAGACACAGTAACCACATATGTAAATGGAACACTTTATAATTTAGAGCAAAAAAATGAATTTTTAGAAAATTATAAACGCCAGTATAAACAAGAGCATTGTAAACCATTTTGTCACGCCATTAAAAAAGTCAGTAGTGAACTTTCACAAGTATCATTAGAAAGTGATCCTCTATCTGTACCTACAAGACTGCAATTAAAAACCACTGCAAATTCAATCCGCATATTCAAAAAAATGGGCGAGAAATATTATTACATTGCGATTGAGCAAAATATTAATATTCAAGATACAGGTGCAGATGCAGACTCTGGTGTTAATCATGAAGTCTTATTTGATGTAATGACAGTTTTTGAAGCTTCAGATAATAATTTGGTGTTTAAGGATATGTTTGC
>JBEKTV010000141.1:0-4079 GCA_049515675.1 Gammaproteobacteria bacterium
TAAAAGAAGTGGAATGTTTAGCCGCATGCGGCGGTGCACCGGCCATGCAAATTGCGGGTCATTATTACGAACATTTAACGCCGGAAAAAGTGGATAATATTATTAGCGAATGGGAGAAAATGGCATGAGCAAAATTTCTCTCAACGAAGTGTGTTTTAGAACCCTAGAATCTAGCGAACCTTGGTCTATGGCTGCTTATGAAAAAGTCGGTGGCTATAAAATCTGGCGCAAAATCCTTGCCGAAAAAACCCCGCCCGAAGAAATTATCGAACAACTTAAATTAGGTAATTTACGCGGTCGCGGCGGCGCAGGTTTTCCCACCGGATTGAAATGGAGCTTTATGTCGCGTAATACGCCTGGGCAAAAATACGTCGTATGTAATTCCGATGAAGGTGAACCTGGCACATTTAAAGACCGTGATATTTTACGCTTTAATCCCCATCAAGTGATTGAAGGTATGGCGATTGCAGGTTATGTGATGGGCGCAACCGTAGGTTACAATTATTTACGCGGTGAATTTATCGAACCATTTGAGCGTTGCGAACAAGCCTTAAAAGAAGCGCGTGAAGCGGGTTTAATCGGTAAAAATATTTTAAATTCAGGTGTGGATTTTGAGTTACATCATTTTTTAGGCGCAGGGGCTTATATTTGCGGTGAAGAAACGGCATTATTAGAATCGCTCGAAGGTAAAAAAGGTTTTCCACGTTTTAAACCGCCATTTCCTGCGAATTATGGTTTGTATGGACGTCCGACCAATATTAACAATACTGAAAGCTTTGCCTCTGTGCCGGTGATTTTACAAAACGGCGGTCAATGGTTTTTAGATTTAGGTATTCCCAATAACGGTGGTACAAAAATATTTTGTATCTCAGGACACGTCAACAAACCCGGTAACTACGAAATTCCATTAGGTACGCCTTTTAAAACCTTATTAGAAATGGCAGGCGGTGTACGCGGCGGTAAAAAATTAAAAGCGGTGATTCCTGGTGGATCATCTGTGCCTATTTTACCAGGCGATGTGATGATGCAACTCAATATGGATTATGATTCCATCGCTAAAGCCGGCAGTATGCTAGGTTCTGGCGGTGTGATTTGTATGGACGAAGATACCGACATGGTAAAAGTATTAGAACGTATTTCATATTTTTATTATGAAGAATCTTGTGGTCAATGCACACCTTGTCGCGAAGGCACCGGTTGGTTAATGCGTACAATTAAGCGCATTATTAATGGTCAAGGTAAAATGCAAGATTTAGAATTACTCAATAATATTTCTAATAATATTATGGGACGTACGATTTGTGCGTTAGGCGATGCAGCGGCTATGCCGGTACTCAGCTTTATTAAACATTTTAAACATGAATTTGAGGCTTATATTCAACATGATTGAAATTGAAATCAACGGCAAAAAAATAAACGCAGAACAAGGTGCGATGATTATTGAAATCGCCGACCAAAACAATGTGCGTATTCCGCGTTTTTGTTATCACAAAAAATTATCAGTTGCTGCTAATTGCCGTATGTGTTTAGTGGAAGTCGAAGGGGTGCGCAAACCCGTACCTGCTTGCGCAACACCTATTTCGCAAGGCATGAAAGTATTAACGCGCTCAAAGATGGCATTAGATGCGCAGCGCGCAGTGATGGAATTTTTATTAATTAATCATCCACTGGATTGTCCTGTGTGCGATCAAGGTGGCGAGTGTGAATTACAAGATGTGTCTATGGGTTATGGTCGCGATATTTCTAAATATAATTTAGGCAAACGCGCAGTTAAAGACCAAGATATTGGTCCATTAATTGAAACTGAAATGACCCGTTGTATTCATTGCACCAGATGCGTACGTTTTGGTAAAGAGGTAGCCGGCCTGCAAGAATTAGGCGTAATGAATCGTGGCGAACATCTAGAAATTTCTACCTGGGTTGCACATGCAGTGAGTTCAGAATTATCAGGCAATATGATTGATTTATGTCCTGTAGGTGCGCTGACTTCAAAACCTTATCGTTTTACTGCGCGCGCTTGGGAATTATCACAGCGTGCAACAATTGCCCCGCATGATCTTGTGGGCTCACATATTTATGCGCATGTGATTCACAATCAAGTCAAACGTATGGCACCTAAAGATTGTGAAGCGCTGAATGAAACTTGGATTTCTGATCGCGATCGTTTTAGTTATGAAGGACTTTATCATTTTGACAGGGTATTAAGTCCTATGATTAAACGTAATAATCAATGGCAACAAGTGGACTGGCAAAGCGCCTTAGAATTTGCTTGTGAAAAACTACAAGCAGTTAAACCTAATGATATCGGTACTTTGGTATCAGCAAGTGCAACTAACGAAGAATTTTATTTACTGCAAAAATTAATGCGCGGATTGGGCGCCCCTCATATTGATCATCGCTTACAAGAACAAGATTTTTCTGATCAAGTAGATTTTCCGTTATATCCATTAATGAATGTAACCTTAGATGAACTCTCGCAAGCTGATATGATTATGCTGATTGGTTCACACATTAATAAAGAACAACCCATAGTTGCACACCGCATTCGTAAAGCCACGCTTAATGCTGGACAAGTATTAGTGATAAATCCGATTGATTATCAATTTAATTTTAAAGTCTTAGCAAAACAAATTGTGGCACAAGGTGATTTATTATCTGGTTTAGCTAAACTCGCGAAAGCCTTAGGAATAAATACGGACATAAATGTTGATGTTGATAAAGCCGCTGAACATCAAGCAAAATATTTATCAGCAGCAAAATCCGGTGTTATTTTATTAGGCGCACTGGCATTACATCATCCTGAGGCTGCACAAATTCGCGCACTTGCGCAAGCCATATCTGAAAAAACTAATGTTAAACTCGGATTTTTAACATTGGGTGCAAACGCAGCCGGCGCATGGTTAATGGGCGCAGTGCCACATCGTTTACCTGGTGGAAAAGACACAGCAGGCAAACATGCACAGCAAATGTTAAATGATCACATGAAAGCTTATGTATTATTAGGTGTAGAGCCTGAATATGATGCGCAAGATTCAGGTTTAGCTTTGCAAGCATTAATTAAAGCCGAATGTGTGATTGCCATGAATACTTTTCAAACGCAAGCGATGTTGGAATATGCCGATGTGATTTTACCGATTACACCATTTGCTGAAATGGCGGGCACACGTATTAATGGTTTAGGTGAAAAACAAACATTTACTGCAACGACTGAGCCACAAGGCGAGTCACGTCCTGCATGGAAAGTATTACGCGTGCTTGCAAACTTATTAGATATTAAAGGCTTTGATTATCAAACCTTAGAAGATGTACAAACAGAAATTGCCCCTTTATATCAATCTGCTGAAGATTTAAAAATGCAATTTAAATATGTTGAATCTACTTATCAAATACCTAAACTTGTACGTATTTCCGGCATGCCGATTTACGCGCAAGATGCATTAGTCCGTCGCGCCGCTTCTTTGCAAAAAACCCCTGATGGTTTATTTACTGGCGTACATATGAATGCAAGACAAGCCGACAGTTTAGGCTTAAAATCAGAGCAAGTTAAAGTCACACAAAATAATATATCGCTCACGCTACCTTTAGTGTTAGATGAAACCATTCCTGAGGGCGCGGTGTATTTAGCAAGTGGTTTGCGTGAAACCACAGGCCTAGGCGCTGGATATCAAACCATTAAAATAGAACAGGTGAAACATGCATGAAATGATCATCACGGTTTTATTAATGTTAGGTAAAATTTTATTAGTGGTATTGCCACTGTTTGGTGCGGTTGCGTATTTAACATTTTTTGAGCGCAAAGTAATCGGTTATATGCAAGGTCGTATTGGTCCTAATCGGGTTGGGCCTATGGGTTTATTGCAGCCGATTGCAGATGTAATGAAAATGTTTTTCAAAGAAGTGATTATTCCTTCGTCGGCTAATCGTTATTTATTTTTACTCGCGCCGATTTTTACCCTGGCGCCAGCACTTGCGGCCTGGGCGGTGATTCCATTTTCACAAGATTGGGTGATTGCTAATATTAATGCCGGTGTTTTGTATGTGCTTGCTATTACTTCTTTAGGTGTATACGGCATTATTAT
>JBEKTV010000142.1:0-4073 GCA_049515675.1 Gammaproteobacteria bacterium
TCGATCTTGAATATGGACAACGGATAACCGGAGAACTCGGCGGCTTTTCCCATTACTTTGGCGCAGGCGCAGGACTACTGTTTTAAATAAAATAAAAACTATAGCTTGTGGATAACCGTGTGTATATCTTATGAGAAAATGAGCAAAAGATCTGGCTTTTTCTGAAGAACTGAGCCAGCTGGCAAATAAAATTTGTTAAAAAACCCAATAAATTCAATGCATTACAAATGAAAAACAGCTCTGTTTTATTTTTCATAAAACAGTTAAGTTAATCTTCATAATGGGATACGCTGTGGACAACTTCATAGAAATGGATCTAACATCGCCTTCCTTGGACCCGCACATCTCTCCCTGAAAAATAATTGTAGCAGGAATTTTTAAAATGCAAAATATATTTTAATAAAAGCATCGCCAAATAAGATCAATATGCATTTTTCGCGATTTTGCGATCTAGCCATGAGCGAAAAATGCATATTGATCCTATTTGGCGATTCCACTAAAAACAAATTAAAACAAAGCCTTAAAAAATTCCAACTCCAATATCCCCGCAAACAAACCGATCAACCCGCCAAACACCGCGCCCCAAACCACAAGCCAACCTAAATGTTGACGTATCATATCTTCAACCATTTGTTTGACCATTTGCGGCGTGAGTTCATCTAAGCGATGTTCAATCACGGCTGCAATTTTCTCATGCATTTTTTCTGTAGTTGCGGTTTGGGTAAGTTTATTTTGTACCGCTTGTTGAAACTCATCTGATTGCGCAATATCTTGCATCACAATTTTTAATTTTTCTACAAAAGGTTCTCGCAAACCTTCTAAGCGTGCAGGGCCACCTAGCATATTCAGCATGCTGCCAAATGAAGATTCCATAATCACATTTACAAACGCATCAAAAGCCTGATTTAAATCAATAGTGGCAATGACATCATCAAAAGCAATATGGGGAACAGGATGCGCAGAATTACCTTTTAAAAACCGCTCTATATTATCAATGGTAAAAAATTGTTGCATGAGTAAATATGAAATGCCGCGCTTAAATTCTTGAAAATGTGCCGGCACAACACCTGAGCCATACAATCCTGGCACTTTTTCAAATAACATATAAATCGCAAGCCAATTGGTGATCCCACCAGAAAAAGCAAATAAGCCTACCGATAAAATCAATGGCAGTTTAAATATAAAACCAATAACCACCAGCAGCAAAGAAATAATTTGCGTCAATAGATTTTTATTCATGGTGTTACCCTAAATAAGTATAAGCGGATAAACCTTGCTCTAAGCGGTCTAAGTATTGGGCTTTTATGTCGGCAGATAAATCAGTTTGTGCCATTTTGCGTCGAAATGCCGATAATAATTCTTTACTATCAAACCCTACATAACGCAACACATCGCTCACCATATCGCCGCATTTTGCATGGTGTAAACTGTAGCTGCCATCTTTTTCTAATCGTACATGAACAGAATCAGCATCACCAAATAAATTATGCATATCGCCTAAAATTTCTTGATAAGCGCCCGCTAAGAAAAAGCCTAATAAATAAGGTTTATTTTCATCATGTGTAGGTAATGGCAATGTGGTTTCTACACCCATATTATCCACATACAGTTCGACTTGACCATCAGAATCACAAGTTAAATCTTGAATAATACTGCGCTCTGTTAACACTTCATCTAAACGTGATAACGGCAATATCGGAAACGGTTGGTCTAGCGCCCAAGCATCTGGCAGTGATTGAAACACAGAAAAATTCGCAAACACTTTGGCGGCTAATTTTTCATTGAGTTCGTCTATTACTTTGGCATGTGCACGCACCAGTGGGTTTAAACGATCGCGCACTTGTCTGCAAATGGTGTGATATAAATTTTCTGCTTTTGCACGTTGTTGTAAATTAAGCACGCCATAAATAAATAAACTTTGAGCTTCTTGCATACCATGTAAAGCATTATGATAAGCTTCTGTGGGTGATAAATTAGATAATCCTGACAAAGTATCACTTAACTCTTGCAAGACAATCGGCTCATCTTCATCAAGCGCATGAACAACATTATCATTAACCGCTTCTCTATCCACAATATTGGTAATTAACACCGCATGATGCGCCATCATTGAGCGCCCCGCTTCGGTTAAAATATGAGGTTGTGGCAATTCATGTGTGACACAGGCTTCATAAAATGTGCGCACCACATTATAAGCATATTCATCTATGCTATAGCTCATAGAAAAATCTTCTCGCGTTTGGGTGCCGGTGTAATCGACAGCAAGACCGCCGCCAATATCAATCATTTGAATATTAACGCCCAAATGATGTAACTCTACATAAAACCTTACCACTTCCAACAAGCCATGCTGAATATCGCGAATGTGTGCCATTTGCGAACCCATGTGCATATGCAGTGCATGTAAACAATGCAATAAATTGTGTTCTCTTAAAGTTTCTATCGCGGATAACACTTGCTCGCTGGATAAACCAAATTTAGCTTTTTCTCCCCCAGTATTTTGCCAGCGTCCCTTACCCATAGAAGCAAGTCGCACCCGAAAACCAAGTTTAGGGGTGACATTCATGCGTTTTGCTTCATTTAACACTACTTCTAATTCAGAAATTTTTTCGATAATAATATAGACCTGATGGCCTAATTCATTACCAATTAAGGCAAGTTGAATATATTCTCTATCTTTATAACCATTACAAATAATAATCGAATCTTTATCGACTGGGCTTAAGGCCAGCACTGCCATTAATTCTGGTTTACTGCCTGCTTCCAATCCTATGCGCGCATCTGGTGTTGCTAATACATGGTCTATGACTTGGCGTTGTTGATTGACTTTAATGGGATAAACCGCGGTATAAGTGCCGGTATATTCGAATTTTTCTTTTGCCGCGGCAAAAGCGCGGGTTAACATTTGTGCCCTATGCTGCAAAATATCATCAAAACGCAGCAAGATTGGCAAGGTCAAACCTTGTGCGGCAGCCTTTGCAGCCACATCAACCAGCACCACATGTTGCTCACTGTCTTGCGCGCGCGGTCTTGCACACAAATGTCCTGCTTCATTAATAAAAAAGTAACCTGCGCCCCAGCCAGGAATGTTAAATAAACTCGTATTTTTTTCTATATTTTTCATGTGGTTATCTTCAATGGTTGAGCTTGGTAGCAAAAAATGCGATTATACCACTTATGGAGTACGCAAAACACATCTCTACAGATATTTTTTGCTCATGGCTCGCGCAAGATCGCCAAAAATATCTGTAGAGATGCATTTTGCGTACGCTTTATATTTATGAAGGAAGAGATAAAATCATGAAATGTTCAGCACTTGAAAATTTGGCCGATAAAATACTTTCTGCCCTGCCACCTGGTCTTGTTGCCTTATCAGAAGATGTCCAAGATATATTGCGTGATCATTTAAAAGAACAACTGCTAAAACTCGATTTAATTCCTAAAGAAGAATTTGATATTCAATGTGCAGTTCTTGAGCGCACTCAAGCAAAATTAGCAGAGCTTGAGCGTACTATATTTGAAATTGAAGAAAAAATACGTAATCAAACCGCAGACTAGACTTGTTTTAGAAAAATAAAAACCGTATCATTCATATCATTATTTTAAAAAAACTATCTTGCAGGAGAAACAAGGATGTCACTCGCCGTTATTTATTCGCGCGCGCGTTTAGGATTAGATGCGCCGCTTGTTACCATTGAAGTTCATATTGCTGCGGGCATGCCGCAATTTACTATTGCAGGATTACCAGCAACAGCAGTTAAAGAAAGTAAGCATCGCGTGAGAAGCGCATTATTACAAAGTCATTTTGAGTTTCCCTCAGGCAGAATTACTATTAATCTTGCGCCAGCAGATTTACCTAAAGAAGGTGGGCGTTTTGATCTGCCGATTGCTTTAGGAATACTCGCCGCAACACATCAAATTCCCAAAAGTAATTTAGATCAATATGAAATTGCGGGCGAACTCGCATTATCTGGCGAAATTCGTCGCATTCAAGGTGCATTACCTTTTGCATTACACACGAAAGCTGCCAATCGCGCGCTAATTATGCCTAAAGAAAATGCCATTGAAGCAAG